>SKNC01000076.1 GCA_007120745.1 Bacillota bacterium | reverse complement strand
GATATGGAGTACCACAGAAGGGCAGAGGTTATTGGAAACGAACTGGATGAGCTGATTCGCCGGGAAATCACGGCTCCGGGAAAAGTGGAACGGATTTCAACGGCTGTCATTTTAAACAATGCCGAGGACGGAGTAATACCATTGGCGGCGAATATTGACCAGGGGGAGCAGGAGATTATGGGAATTGTTTCTTCTGCTATCGGAATGGACCCTGAACGGGGGGACACCCTGAGCGTGCAGATGACCGGCTTTAACACGGATTATGTGGATAAAATAGAAGAGATGATGAGAGAACTGGAGGGTGAGGAGACTCTTTTCGGTCAATATGGAACTTACGGCCTGGCGGGGGTCCTGCTGCTTTTCTTCCTGGTGGCGGGAACTGTGATAGTGAAGCGCCGGGGGAAAGAGGATGATTTAGAAGATTCAGGGGAAGAGGTTCTTATTGCCTCTCTTCCCCAGGAGCAAAAACTGGATATACCGGAGACTGAAGCGGATATATCCCGCAAGAAAGCCAAAGAGATGGCGGAAGAGAATCCAGATAATATTGTTCAGCTGTTGAAGACCTGGATGGTCGAAGAGTAGGGGGTGCTGGCATGAGAAAAAAACTTAACGGGGTGCAGAAGGTGGCGGTGCTTTTACTTTCTCTGGGGCCTACCCTGTCGCCCAAAATATTAAAGCAGTTTAATGAGGCGGAAATCGAAAGAATCAGTATGGAAATTGCCAATACCACCAAGGTGGATAAAGCCATGGCGGACGAGGTGATGGAGGAGTTTATGGTCCTCACCGAGGCCCAGAGGTATATCCTGGAGGGCGGAATTGAGTTTGCCAAGGAGCTTTTGGAGCATACCGTGGGGAACCAAAAAGCCAATGACATTATCAAGCGCCTCAAAGAGACCTCCCAGATCAGGCCCTTTACCTTCATGAGGCAGTCGGATCCCAAACAGCTGGTCAATCTCATCAGCCAGGAACATCCCCAGACCATTGCACTGATTCTTTCCTACTTAAACTCAGAACAGGCCTCCCTGGTATTATCCTCCCTGCCTGAAGCAATGCAGGCCAATATTGCCAAAAGAATTGCCATCATGGAGAGAACATCGCCGGACATATTAAAGGAAATCGAAGGGGTTTTACGGGAAAAGCTGTCCTCCGTGGCCCATCAGGATTTTACTTCCGCCGGAGGGATTCCCTGTGTAGTGGAAATTTTAAACAAGGTGGACAGGGGCACGGAAAAATTAATCTTAGAACAGCTGGAGGTTGATGACCCCAACCTGGCGGAGGAAATTCGAAAGCGCATGTTCATCTTTGAAGATGTTATCAACCTGGATGATCCCTCAATCCAGAGGATTATCCGGGAGGTGGAGACCCGGGATCTGGCCATGGCCATGAAGGGTTCCAGTGAAGAAGTGAAGGAAAGGATTCTGAAGAATCTCTCCAAGCGGGCCGGAGAAATGTTGAAGGAAGACCTTGAGTTTATGGGTCCGCTGCGGTTGAGAGAGGTGGAAGAGGCACAGCAGAAGATTGTGGCGGTTATCAGGAAGCTGGACGAAGTTGGAGAAATCATAATTTCCAGGGGTGGAGAAGATGCAATTGTATTCTAAAATATTAAAGGGAGTTCAGCTGAAGGAAAAAGAGCTCTTTGAAGTGGACAACAGCATATTTTTCTGCAGAGAAGAGCACCGCCCCCTAACCGGCAGTAACGGCTGTGGTCTTACAGGGCAGCAGGAAGATTTTTTAGAACAGGCTAGCGAAGAGCAGAAAATCATTCAAGAAGCAGAAAAAAAGTCGGCACAGATGGTTCAGGAAGCCCGGGAACAGGCCGAAATTATAGTTAGGGAAGCAAAGGAGCAGGCGGAGTCTATCCTTCTGGAGTCCCGGGAGAAGGGGTACGAAGAGGGAGCCCTTAAGGGAAGAGAAGAAGGAGAGAGGATTTGCAGGGAAGCCCGGGAGTTTTTGGGAGAGGTAAGCCGGTTCCGACAGGAAATCATTGAAAGCCTGGAACAGGATATGGTGGAGCTTTCCATCACCATTGCCCAATCTATAATGAAGTATCAGCTTTCCGTGAACCGGGAGACCGTGGTGGATATGGTTTCCACGGCCATGAAGAAGCTTAATGAGCAGAGCTATATCCTCATCCGGGTTCATCCCCGGGAGGCAGATATAGTGAAGAAAAACAGGGACCGCCTGCAGCTGCTGTTAACCGATAGAGCACAGCTGGAAATTTTAGGTGACTGCGAGATACCCTGGGGCAGCTGCCGGGTGGAGGGAGAACACGGCCTGGTTGAAATTAATCTCCAGGAAAACCTTAAAGAGGTTCAGGAGGTCTTGAAGGAGGTTGTGAAGTCCGTTGACCATTCCGAAAATCAACCTTGACAAATACCGCAGGGCGGTGGATGAAAATACACCCCTGCGGCTCATCGGGAAGGTGACGCAGGTGGTGGGCCTCACCCTGGAGGTAAAGGGAGTGGATACCTTCATCGGGGAGGTTTGTGAAGTTTACTTTCCCGGTGAAAACAGGCGGGTGCTTTCGGAAGTGGTGGGCTTCAGGAGCAGCAGTACTCTTTTAATGCCCCTGGGGGAAACCCTGGGAATAGGGCCGGGATGCAGGGTGGTACCTACGGGTCAATCCCTGAAAGTTAGTGTAGGGCCTTACCTGCTGGGTAAAGTTCTGGACGGCCTGGGACGGACCTTAAACGGTTCATTGCCCGCTAATGGTACTGAATACCCGGTGGATAATCAGCCTCCCAATCCATTGACCAGGGCCCGCATCAAAAAGGTGCTGGAGACCGGGGTCAGAGCCATTGACGGCCTGCTGACCTGCGGCCAGGGCCAGCGTCTTGGAATTTTTTCCGGAAGCGGTGTGGGTAAAAGCACCCTGCTGGGGATGATTGCCAAAAACAGCAGCGCTGATGTTAATGTGATTGCACTGATCGGTGAGAGAGGTAGAGAAGTAGGAGATTTTCTGGAAAAAGATTTGGGAGAAGGGTTGGAGCGTTCGGTGGTAGTGGTAGTTACCTCGGATCAGCCCGCCCTGGTTCGGGTAAAGGGAGCTCTCGTGGCCACTACTATTGCAGAATACTTCAGGGACCAGGGAAAGAATGTCATGCTGATGATGGATTCAGCCACCCGGCTGGCCATGGCCCAACGGGAAATAGGGCTGGCTATCGGGGAACCTCCTACCACCAAAGGATATACCCCATCGGTATTTGCCTTTCTTCCCAGGCTGCTGGAGAGATCAGGAACCTCTAATAAGGGGTCAATTACCGGTCTTTACACGGTGCTGGTGGATGGAGATGACATGGATGAACCCATTTCCGATGCCATTCGGGGGATTCTGGACGGACATATTGTCCTTTCCCGCAGGCTGGCTGCCAAAAACCATTACCCTTCTATTGATGTGCTGCGCAGCGTGAGCCGTTTGATGATGGACCTGGTGGAAGAGCCGCAGAAAGAAGCTGCCGGTAAATTAAAGGAGATTTTGGCCACATACGAAGAGGCGGAAGACCTGATTAACATTGGCGCCTATGCTGAAGGTTCAAATCCTAAAATAGATTATGCGTTGAAACACCTGGGCCAGATTAACGGATATTTGAGACAGGGTACGGAGGAGAAAGCCACGTACGAGCAGGCCTGTGAAAACCTGGTGCAAATGCTTCAGGATTAGGGGGGAGCAAGGTGAAGAACTACCATTTCAGTCTGGAAAAAGTACTGGAATACCGCTGGGGCCTGGAGAGGGAAGCTCAGCAGGAGCTGGCAGAAAGCGAAAGAAAGCTTTTCCATGAACAAAAGCGCCTGGAGTTTCTCCATAAGGAATACGGTAAAACCCAGCTGGCCCTGAAGGATAAGGGAGAAGAAATTTTAAACCTGGAAGAGCTCATTATGCTGAGCAGCTATCTCTACTACCTGGACAGAAAGATTGAAGAGCAGGAGGAAATCGTTCTAGATTCTGAAGTGAAGGTAGCCCAGGATCAGGAAAAGGTTAAGGCAGCCATGCAGCAGAGAAAAACCCTGGAGAGATTAAAGGAAAAGGATTACCAGGATTATCTGGCAGAGGTCAATACCGAGGAAGGCAAAAAAATTGATGAAATGGGGCTGCGCATGTTTCTCCAGCAGGCTAACTCCAGCTAATCCTTAACGCGCATAAAGTTTTTTTAAAATGACAGGCATGAATAGAAGTGATAAAAGAAAATTGTAGATAAAAGTGCAGCGGTATATATAAGAGAACAATAACATGGAAAGGAGGTGATAAATAGATGCAGGCCAACATAATACCGGAGCATCCCTGTTTTGGTTCGAAAAGCCCGGGGGATGCGGCAAAAACAAACTCATGTTGTTCCTTTGGTGAAAAGGGATTCTTGCACTTCTGGATGAGGTGTCACCCAGGGGCTGAAGATCAGGAGGAATGTATGGAAGCTCCCGGTTTTCTCGGGGAAGCTGAGGAACAGGAAAATCCAGTGGGGGAAAAGACCCCGTGGGTCCTGGGAGCTCCTTTGGGATTACAGGTGATGGTGTCCGGGGAGGAAGGGCCTCCTGGTTTCAATCCGGAAATACTTCATGGGTTAGCCCAGAAAGCAGCGGAAAAGGAGGGCGGCTCAAACGCTTCCCTGCTGGCCAGGGAGCTGGCGGAAACCCTGCAAATCCTTAAGAGCCGCGGGGAAGAGGTGCCTGTTACCGGGAGCATAGACAAGGTTGATTTATCCGGAGAACAGGGGATAAATTCCGGGATCTCGGGAAAGAAGGAAGCCAAACCGGGGATGGGAGTAAGCATCCCGGGGGAAGTGAACTCCGGCATCCTGGTGGATCCCGAAACCGGGGGAGATGAAATTTCTTTTCCATCAGCAGGGGGGAAGGAAGGCACAGGAACCGAAGATGCTTCTGAAAAAGAGGTGTTCCCCGGAGAGGGAAAAGGAAGTGGAAGGTTATCCCGGGAAAAGGCAGAGACCGCAGAAGATGTTATCCGGAGCATTCCCGGGGGACAGGGAAAAGAAAACAGGAATAAAGCGGCTGAAAAGACCCCCTTCGGCCTTAACCAGGCAGAAGAATCACCTGGATTTACCCGTACAGCAGAACCACAGAGATACATCCGGACGAGTGATTTCCCCGGCCTTTCGGGGGATATGAAGAAGCTCTTTGAAACCCCCGGCCAAAGGTTTTTCTCCGGGGAAGCAGCGGAAGGTAAGGAAACACTTCCCTGGGAACGTGGAGAACCGGGAAAAGCAGCTTTTGGAATGAGCAGGGCAGAGGGGATTTCCCTGATGCCGGGGACTTTACCGGAAAGCTCTCAGAGCGCTGTTTCCCAGGTATCCCAGGGGAACCCCCAGGGAGTTCCCGTTAAGGGAGAAGACCTGGTATTTCAGCTGGTGCAGAAGCTGGAAGTGGTTCAGCACCTGGAGCGGTCGGAAATGAAAATCCAGCTGAAGCCGGAGCACCTGGGAGAGGTTACCATTACCCTGGTGAAAGAAAATGACCAGGTAAGGGCCCGGCTGGTGGCAGAAAGTCTGCAGGTGAAGGAAGCGCTGCAGTCGGGATTGTCACAACTTCGGGAAAGGCTGGAAAGCCAGAATGTAAAAATTGTTGAGTTTCATGTGGAGGTAAGCAAGCAGGACAGCGGCTTTCCATCCGGGGGAGGATTCCAATCCGGCTTTCATTTTAGCGGGGACCCGGAACGACCCGGGGCAAGCGCAGGAATACCCGGGGATGAAGAAAGCTCCGGAGAGTATGGGAAACCTGGAAATCCTAAAGGTCATACAGACCGGGTGGACTGTCTGGTGTAGGAACCAATGGAGTCAGGAACAACGGTAATAAGGAGGTGAAACCATTGAAAGTGAACGAAGTGAATTCATATGCACAAACCCAGGGAGAGCAGAAACCTGAAGGAATAAAACAAGAACTGGACCGGGACGCGTTTTTACAAATCCTGGTGGCCCAGCTTCGAAATCAGGACCCCTTAAACCCCGTGGACGGTGAAAACTTTATCTCCCAGATGGCGCAGCTTTCCTCCCTGGAACAGCTGACTACTTTGAATGAAAGGGTCACGGAACTGGGTGCCATGCAGGGGGAAATCAGGGCTCTGGGGCTTTTGAATAAGAACGTAACGGTGGAAAAACCTACGGGAGAGCTCATTCAGGGCAGGGTTCAGTCGGTAAACATGGGACCTGAACCGAAGCTTTTGATAAACAATGAGTATTTTCCATTGGGAACCCTGAGGGAAGTGTTCAGCGGAGGTGATTCTGATGAATAAGAAGGTGGACTTGAACTATATCCCTCCCCTGACCGGTCCGGCACAGCCGGCTGCCAAAAGAAGTCCAAAGCCGGGGGAAGGGTTTCAAGAACACTTACAGCGGGCTTCGGGAATCAAGTTTTCAGGGCATGCCCTGGAACGCTTGAAGCAGAGGGAGCTGGCCCTGGAGTCAGGGCAGCTGCAGAAGCTCGGGGAAGCCCTGGACCAGGCGGAGAAGAAAGGAGCCCGGGAGACTCTCTTGATTTGTGAGAACCTGGTGCTGGTGGCCAGCGTGGACAAGCGCACGGTAATTACCGCCGTAGGGCAGGAGGGCCTGAAGGACAGGGTGTTTACCAATGTCGACAGCGCAGTATTTATTAAGTAAACGGCCGGACCTCTAAGAGGAAGCCGTTTGGCCGCTGACCGATTGAGGCGGCTAGATTAAATTAAAAACAGGAGGTCATTTTAATGCAAAGATCATTATATTCAGCGGTTTCCGGTATGCGGAACCATCAAACCAAAATGGATGTGATTGGGAACAATATTTCCAATGTAAATACCACTGCCTTTAAAGGCGGTTCGGTGCTGTTTCAAGATATATTAAGCCAGACCCTCAGGGGAGCCGGCGGCCCTCAGGACAACCGGGGAGGAACCAACCCCCTGCAGGTGGGGTTGGGGATGAATATTGCCTCCATCACCAACAACCATACCCAGGGAAGCCTGCAGGCTACCGGGAGAAGTACGGACCTGGCCATCCAGGGAAGCGGTTTTTTCATGGTGAATGACGGGCTTTCAAATTATTATACCCGGGACGGGTCTTTTAACCTGGGGCCGGATGGTATACTGGTTCAATCTGGTACCGGGTACCGGCTGCAGGGCTGGATGGCTGATGCTCAGGGAGTAGTGGATATGGATGGACCCTTAGGGCATCTGCACATTCCCATAGGGAGTGACCGGATCGCTTCTCCGACCACCATGCTTCAATTAGCAGGAAACCTGCATGCCCAGTGGGAAGAAGGAGAATCAATAACCATAACCACAGGGGTGTACGATTCCCTTGGAGTTGAGCATGAGGTGGATATTGTTCTAACAAAGGTTGCCGCCGATGGAAACGATTGGACCGTAGATCTGCAGTATAATGAGGTATCTTATATGGGTGAACCTCTGCCGGAGGTTACTTTTGACCCAACAAACGGAAGTTTTGCCGGATTTACCGGGGATTCTATTACTATTTCAGCAGAAGTATTAAATACTGGAGCGGCTGACCTGGTCTTTGACCTGAATTTTTCTAACGTAACCCAGGTGTCCGGCCCCATGGATATATTAGCCCGCTATCAGGACGGGTATCCTTCCGGAGTGCTGGATTCCTTCAGCGTGGGGAAAACCGGGACTATTACAGGAATTTACTCTAACGGAATGATCCGTGACTTGGGGATAGTATCCATGGCAGCTTTTGCCAATCCAGAGGGACTGACCAAGATGGCCAACAACCTGTGGGTTCCCTCGGCCAACTCCGGACAGGCCCTGGTGGGTCAGGCGGGAGAGCAGGGATTGGGGACTATAGAAGGGTCCACCCTGGAGATGTCCAACGTGGACCTGGTGAATGAGTTTACGGAAATGATTACCACCTCCCGGGCATTCCAGGCCAATTCCCGGGTGATAAGTACCTCTGATGAGATGCTGGTGGAAGTGGTGAATATTAAGCGGTAATAAATAGAAGGTGAGAGTGTGCAGGGGAGCCGGCGGCAGCCGCCGGCTCCCCTGAAAGACAAGGGGGATCATGATGAAACGCATGGATGTAATGACTGTAATGGGCATGGTGATTGGAGCAGGACTGGTGATCGGATCCATTCTTTTGCAGGGGTCTGTCCTGGTATTCTGGAGCCCTTCTGCCCTGATGATTACCGTGGGAGGTTCTTTTGGTGCCCTTCTTATCAATTTCGGCCTGGGACAGATGAAACAGGTAGTGCAGGTTACCCGGCAGGCTTTTGTGGAGGTGCAGAGAAACCCCCGGGAAATTATCACTTTCTTTTATGACCTTGCCCAGAAAGCCAGGCGGGAGGGGCTATTGGCTCTGGAGGATGACATCCATGATTTAGATGATCCATTTTTAAAGAAGGGGCTGCAGATGATGGTGGACGGCATGGATCCCGAAATCATCAAAGAAATTTTAAATATTGAAGTGGATTCTCTTCAGGAGAGGCATAAAATAGGCCAGGACGTATTCCGGTCCTGGGCCGGCCTGGCACCGGCTTTTGGAATGATTGGAACGCTGATTGGATTGATTAACATGCTGATCCAGCTGGACGATCCTTCGGCCATCGGACCCGGCATGGCCATAGCCCTTTTAACCACGTTTTACGGGGTTCTTTTCGCAAACCTGATTTTATCTCCCATTGCAGGGAAACTTACCCTGAGAAGTGATGAGGAGCTGCTGATAAAAGAAGCTATGATTGAAGGGATTATCTGCATCCAGGGTGGCGTGAATCCCCGGGTTCTGCAGGACAAGCTGAAGGCCTTTATGCCGCCTGCAGACCGGGAGGAAAGTAAGGCACCTTCGGATGAAGATTCCCGGGAAGGAATGGCTGCGGATCATGCCTAGGAAAAGAAAAAAGACAGTAATGGAACAGGGAGGATCCCCGGCCTGGATGACTACTTACGGGGATTTGGTTACGCTGCTCTTGTGTTTTTTCATTCTTTTATTCTCCTACTCTGTTCTGGATGTCATTAAATTTGAACAAATTATATATTCTCTTCAGGGGACTTTTTTGCGAGAGCAGGGGATTCTGGACAGCAGCCGTCATCCCTCCACCCCGGAGGATGATGCCATGCTGGATGTGGATAAGGAACCCGCTTTGGATGTAGACCAGGATGCCGCGGAGATATTTGACGAGTTTTATGAAGTGTACCTTTCCGTCAGGAGTTTTCTGCAGGATGCGGGACTGGACGATGATATTAAAATCCGCTATGAGGACCGGGGAATTGTGCTGGAAATGCGGGAGGCCGTACTTTTTGACCCCGGGAGGGCGGACTTAAAGGCGGAATCCCTGGAACTGCTGCACACCATCAACACGGTGCTTCAGCAGCTCCCCAACAAAATTTTGGTGGAGGGACATACGGACAACGTTCCCATTAACCAGCCCATGTTTCCATCAAACTGGGAACTATCAGTGATCAGGGCTACCCGGGTGGTAAGATACCTGATTGAACACAAGGGACTGGCCCCGGAACGATTTGTGGCCAGTGGGTACGGGGAGTTCAATCCGATTACTACCAATGACACCCCTGAAGGAAGGGCTCATAACCGCCGGGTAAATATTGTTATATCTGCACTGGAGTAAAGGGGGAAATAATGTTGGAAGAAAAAGAGGAAAAAAAAGAAGGAAAAGAAAAAAGAAAAGGCTCTTCTAAAAAGTGGATTATTATAGTTGTTGTTGTATTCATATTCTTGGCTGCAGCAGGGGGAGCAGCAGCGTTTCACTTTCTCAATCCCTTTGGGGGACAGGCTCAGGGGGAACCGGAGGAACCTTCTCCGGAGTATGAATATGTATTTGATAGTTTTGTGGTAAATCTGGCGGGACCGGACCACCGGCGCTACCTGAAGGTAACCATGACGGCAGCCTACCATGAGGAGGAGCTGCAGGAGGAACTGGAGTCCAAGATGCCAAAGATTAGAAATGATATTATTGATAT
>SKNC01000121.1 GCA_007120745.1 Bacillota bacterium | reverse complement strand
GGTGTTGTTTCAAATATACAAAATAAAAAATACTTTTTGGACACCCCCAGGAGTGATTATCGGTTTTTTTATTTATAATAAATCTTTTTAAAAGTATTTAAGAGAGCAGCTGTGTGAAGCCAACCGTTTTAAATTTTAAAAACTTACTGTTGTAAAGGGGGATATATTTATGAACGATAAGATTATAGTTACTTTTCCGGATGACTCAAAAAAAGAATTTCCCAGGGGGATTACACCCCAGGAGATTGTTAATCAGATGGGGGGCAGGTTAAAGAAAGAAGCTCTGGCCGCCCGAACAAACGGAGAGCTTATAGACCTTACACGACCTTTGACCGGCGATACCCGCCTATCATTTATCAGCTTTGATGACCCTGAAGGCAGTAAAATCTACCGTCACAGTTCCAGTCACATAATGGCTCAGGCGGTGCAGAGGCTTTTTGGTGACGCTAAGCTGGGCATCGGTCCCTCCATAGAGAACGGATTTTACTATGACTTTGACGTTTCCGAATCCTTTTCTCCAGAAGACCTGGAAAAAATAGAAGAGGAAATGAAAAAGATTATCAAGGAAAACCTGCCTGTTGAAAGAAAAGAGCTTAGCCGGGAGGAAGCTCTGGACCTTTTCCGGAAAAAAGGAGAAGATTATAAGCTGGAACTGATTGAAGAACTTCCGGAGGATGAGATCATCAGTCTTTATCAGCAGGGAGAATTCCTGGATTTATGTGCCGGCCCCCATGTTCCCTCTACCGGGAAAATAAAGACGGTCAAACTCTTGAGCCTGGCGGGAGCTTACTGGAGAGGGGATGAGCGAAACCCCATGCTCCAGCGGATTTACGGCACATCCTTTACCAAACAGTCCCTGCTTCAGGAGTATTTAGACCGGTTGGAGGAGGCCAAAAAGAGGGACCACCGGAAACTGGGGAGAGAACTGGACCTGTACAGCATGCATGAAGAGGCCCCGGGGTTTCCCTTCTTTCATCCCAAGGGCATGATAATTCGGGAGGAACTTTTAAAGTTTTGGAGGCAGGAACATAGAAAAGCAGGTTATCAGGAGATCCAAACTCCTATCATTTTAGAACGTAAACTTTGGGAGCAGTCCGGTCACTGGGAACATTACAAGGAAAATATGTATTTTACGAAAATTGACGATGCAGATTTTGCAGTGAAACCCATGAATTGTCCGGGGGCCATGCTGGTATACAATACCCGGATGCACAGCTACCGGGAATTTCCCCTGCGCCTGGCGGAGCTGGGATTGGTACACCGCCACGAACTTTCAGGAACCCTGCACGGCCTGCTGAGGGTCAGGAACTTTACCCAGGACGATGCTCATATTTTCATGCTTCCCTCCCAGGTTAAGGAAGAGGTCAAAAAAGTTATTGACCTGATAGACCATTTTTATAAAGTTTTCGGCTTTACCTATCACGTGGAATTGAGCACAAAACCGGAAAAAGCCATGGGTTCCGGTGAACTCTGGGAGATCGCCACCAGCGCCCTGAGGGAAGTTTTAGAGGAGAACGAGATACCATTTAAGGTAAACGAAGGGGATGGAGCTTTCTACGGGCCTAAAATTGATTTTATCCTGGAGGACTGCCTGGGGAGAAACTGGCAGTGCGGTACTGCCCAGCTGGACTTCCAGATGCCTGAAAAATTTGACCTGTCATACATCGGTGAAGACGGCCAGAGGCACCGACCGGTAATTATTCACCGGGTAGTTTATGGGGCCATTGAACGGTTTTTTGCCCTTTTAATAGAGCATTTTGGCGGGGCCTTTCCGCTGTGGCTGGCTCCGGTTCAGGTGATTTTCCTGCCTATTGCCGACAGGCATTTTGAATATGCTCGAAAAAAAGCGGCACAGCTGGAGGAACAGGGTTTTCGGGTAGAAATAGACGAGAGGAACGAAAAGGTGGGTTACAAAATTAGAGAGGCCCAGGTTCAAAAGATCCCTTACATGCTTATTGTTGGGGACAAGGAAATGGAGAACAGCCTGGTAGCCGTGAGAAAAAGGGGCGAAGGGGATATCGGCCCTCAACCGTTGGAAGCCCTGATGGAAACCCTGATAAACGAACGGGATGAGAAAAGTATTTATTAAAACTTTGACTGGACAGTCTAATTATGGTATATTAGTGAAGGATATTTGTTTTGTCTATGTAAATAATGTTTTAAAGAAGAAGCCGCCGCTTCTCACCCTGAGACGCCTGAGGGCTGTTGCCGGGTATCATGTCTTGTGCATAAGCAGGTGGTTTCCACCTGCTTTTCTTTATTCAATATTTATTTTTATATTAATTTGGAGGTGAAATAATATCAGCAGGGATTCACTGATTAATGAAAAAATTAGAGCTAAGGAAGTCAGGTTAATTGACAGCGAAGGGGAACAGCTGGGAATCGTACCTTTAAAAGAAGCTCTCCATATGGCCAAGGAAAGAAACCTGGACCTGGTTAACGTGGCGCCCAATGCCAAACCGCCGGTCTGTAGGATTATGGACTACGGGAAGTACAAGTATGAGCAGAGCAAAAGAGATAAAGAAGCTCGGAAGAAACAAAAAACAATTACTGTTAAAGAAGTAAAAGTAAGACCTAATATCG
>SKNC01000014.1 GCA_007120745.1 Bacillota bacterium | reverse complement strand
CATGGCAGCCCTGGCCCAAAAGGTGATGAATAAAAATATAGTTACAGGCCTGCCGGGGACTATCAGCAGAATGTCTTCCCTGGTTACTACCAATATGTCCTGGCGGGAAATTCTTAGCTACTATGAGCTTTTTCAGGGGATGTCCTATGAGGCAGGGGTAACGGCAGAAGTGATTCCCGGCAGAGAAGAAGTCATGGAGGGAGCAACTTACTGGATTGTAGATGGAGAAGAGACCAGGCTGTTACTGAAGGAGTTTTCCACCGGTGAAGCTGCTGCTCCGAGTATTACCCTGGAAATATTAAACGGTAAGGGAGAAGGGGGCATCGCCAACAGGATGGCCAGAGTCTTAAAGGGATTGGGTTATGAAGTGGTTAGAGTTGCCAATGCGGACCATTTTAACTATACAACTACCCGGGTAATCAGCCGGGCCGAAGAGCTGGAGGAAGCTGCCCGGGCTCTTGCGGACCTGATTCCAGGGTCAGAATGGGAACAGGAAATAGTAGAAGAGTATCCGGTACAGGTAACCATTATTCTGGGGCATAATTTTGATGAAAAGGAGTTAACAGAAAGACTTCCTTAAGGTATAATAGGGACTAAGAGGGACATACTACAATGATTGAGGAGGGATTTTGTGAGCCAAACGGCGAAAGATTTAGCCTTATTAGCCGTTAATTTTTTAGAGGAAAAGAAAGCTGCGGATGTAGTTATTTGCGATATAAGAAAGATATCACTGATTTCCGATTATTTTATTATCTGCAGCGGAAATACGGCGGTACAGGTTAAAGCCATTGCCGATTATTTGGTAGATAAACTGGACGAGCATCAATATATTCTTCTCAGGCAGGAGGGTTACCAGGAAGGCGTATGGGTGCTTTTGGACTTTGGCGAAGTGGTGGTCCATATCTTCCAGCCCGAGGTAAGAAATTTTTACAACCTGGAACGGTTGTGGAAAAACAGTTCACAGATTTATCCCGAAAAAAATGACTGCATAACCTCCATGGGTTTTGCGGAACAAGAATAGTGCGAAACCGACGGTGCTGCGCCACGAAGGCGGCAGACAGCAAAAAATGCTGCACCGGGAGAAGGATGAAAATAATTAAGTATAATTCATAAGATCGTATTACATGCTTTGAAGAGGAGCAGTAAGCGTAACTCCGGGCTCAAAGAGAGCCGGCGGCAGGTGAAAAGCCGGTAGTTTCGGAATGCTGAACTCGCCTTGGAGCATCCCGGGGAAGGCCTTATAAAAGGCTGTTATCCAGGGACGGCTGGCAGCGTTATTCTGCCGAATCAAGAGAACGCAGGGTGATTGGGCTTACGTCCAAGCTCCGAAGGCGTTAATTCGGGTGGTACCGCGGGAAACACTCTCGTCCCAACAGACGGGAGTTTTTATATTCAGCAGGCGATTCAGCAGGTCAAGGCGACACCGTACACCACCGTGCACGGTCCTGGAATGTCGCAAGAAACTCTATCTATAAAAAAATTCACTTATAGAAAAAACTTAAAAGCAGGAGGAAAAACGTGTTATGAGCAGAGAATACAATCCAAAAGAAATCGAACCAAAATGGCAGGACATTTGGGAAAAGACAAATTTTTATAAGACCGGTGAAGACCCGGGAAAGAAAAAGTATTACGTGCTGGAGATGTTCCCCTACCCCTCCGGAAAACTTCACATGGGTCATATGAGGGTATATTCCATCGGGGATGTCCTGGCCCGCTTTTTCAAAATGAAAGGATATAACGTTCTTCATCCTATGGGTTGGGACGCCTTTGGACTGCCGGCGGAAAATGCAGCCATGCAGCATAACGTGCATCCTTCTCAATGGACGGACCAGAACATTGCTTTCATGAAAAAGCAGCAGAATTCCCTGGGATTAAGCTATGACTGGGACCGGGAAGTAACCACCTGTTATCCAGATTATTACCAGTGGACCCAGTGGCTGTTTTTAAAACTGTATGAAATGGGCCTGGCTTATAAGAAAAAGGCTGCGGTCAACTGGTGTGTTCAATGTGAGACGGTTCTGGCCAACGAACAGGTGGAAGAGGGAGCCTGCTGGCGCTGCGGCACCGGTGTGACTACCAGGGATTTGGAACAGTGGTTTTTTAAGATTACCAGCTATGCGGACCGCCTGCTGGAGGATTTAAAAGAACTGGAGCATTGGCCGGAGAGGGTCAAAATCATGCAGAGAAACTGGATTGGGCGAAGTGAAGGAGCACTGGTGGATTTTCCGGTGAAGGACTCCTCCGAAGTGATCCAGGTTTTTACCACCCGCCCGGATACCCTTTATGGAGTGACATACATGGTGCTGGCCCCGGAGCACCCGCTGGTGAACCAGCTGTCTGCCGGAACAGCCTACGAAAAACAGATCAAAGATTTTGTAGAACAGATGAGGAAAGTAAGTGATATCGAAAGAACCTCTGGAGAAACAGAAAAGCTGGGGGTTTTCACAGGAGCCTATTGTATCAATCCGCTGAACGGCGAAGAAGTTCCTATTTTAATCGGAAATTATGTGTTAATGGGCTATGGCACCGGTGCCATCATGGCGGTGCCCGCCCATGACCAGCGGGATTTTGTTTTTGCAAAGAAATACAATCTTCCCGTGCGGCAGGTGAT
>SKNC01000088.1 GCA_007120745.1 Bacillota bacterium | reverse complement strand
GGTTTATAAAGACAGCATAGACCTGGATTCCCTGGAACCGGTAACCGGGGAGCAGGATATTGGGAATTTTTCCTTCATGACTCCCGAGGGGAAAAAACTGGAGTATTACTGCTGGCTGACCTATACCAATGACAAAACTCACCGGATAATCCGGGATAATATAGACCAGGCCTCCCTGTACGCAGGCCTGATTAAAGGGGCAGGGCCCCGCTATTGTCCCTCCATTGAGGGTAAAGTGGTCCGTTTTACAGAGCGGGACAGGCATCCCATTTTTATCGAACCCGAAGGGGACGATACCTTAGAAATGTACATTCAGGGGATGTCCTCCAGTTTCCCCGAGGACATCCAATTAAAATACCTGAGAACCATTAAAGGACTGGAAAACGCAGAGATTACCCGGGCCGCTTACGCCATCGAATACGATTTTGCTCCGCCTTCACAATTAATGCCATCCCTGGAAACCCGTCTGATTGCAGGGCTGTTCCTGGCGGGACAGATTAACGGCACCACAGGATATGAAGAAGCAGCAGCCCAGGGGCTGTTTGCGGGTATTAACGCAGCCCATTACTGTAAAGGAAAAGAACCCCTGGTTTTAGACAGGTCCCAGGGGTATATCGGGGTTCTAATCGATGACCTGGTCACTAAAGATATTATTGAAGAACCGTACCGCCTGTTTACCTCCCGGGCTGAATACCGCCTCCTCCTGCGACAGGATAATGCAGACCTGCGGTTAACGGAAATTGGGTATCAAGTCGGCCTGGTTACTGAAGAAAGATATGCTAAATTCGTAGAAAAGAAGGAAGCTATAGAAAGGGAAAAGGGATTTCTCAGTCAATATGCCCTTTACCCCAATGATGAAACCAATGATTTATTGGCCCGGCACCAAATGGCTCCTCTTTCCAAAAAGACCACAGGGGAAGAACTGCTTCGCAGGCCGGAAATGAACTACCGAATGTTTCAAAAGCTTTTCCCCAATGACCGGGAACCCTCCCTGGAGGTAATACGAGAGGTAGAGAATCAAATTAAATACAGCGGTTATATAGAAAAAGAACTGAGCCGGGTTCAAAAAAAAGAAAATCTAGAAAAGAAAAAAATTCCCCAGGATTTTGACTATGAAAAGGTTCACAACCTTTCCTCTGAGGCCCGGCAGAAGCTGATTCGCCAGGCTCCCTCAAACCTGGGCCAGGCCTCCCGAATTGACGGAGTTTCTCCCTCAGACATTTCTATCCTGGCGGTTCACCTGGAGAAGAGCAGGAGAGAGAAGGAGCGGAAAGGAAAAAGTGATGATGAAAGAAAGCAAAACTAAAATATATCCCGGATGGTACTACCGGTTAAGCCAGTTTTTTTCTCAACATTTTTCCTGTCGGATTCGGAAAATACCGGTCCATGCGAGATTAGACTGTCCAAACAGGGACGGGACCTTATCGGACAGGGGCTGTTCCTTCTGCTATAACCCCAGCTTCAGCCCTTTTCTTGCCAGTCCCGGCTCCATCAGGGAGCAAATCATGGAAGCTGTCCGGAAGTTAAGCCCAAAAGCCCGGGAAAACACCCGCTTTTTAGCCTATTTTCAATCCTATACCAATACCTACGGAAACCCGGATATTTTGCAGAAAATGTACCAGGAAGCCCTCTCCCTGGATGAAATAGCAGGATCGGCTGTATCCACCCGTCCGGACTGTATTTCTGACCAGGTCCTGGCTATGCTGCAGGAACATGCTAAAAATAAACATATCTGGCTGGAATACGGCCTGCAGTCCTCCCACGACCGGACCCTGGAAAGGATCAATCGAGGACACACAGCAGCACAATTCACCGATGCCGTGGAGAGAACAAAGGGGAGAGGAATTTATATTTGCGCTCACATTATCCTGGGGCTGCCCGGGGAGGGCATGAAAGAAATGGAGGAAACCATCCGGTTTTTAAACCGCTCCGGAATAGATGGAGTAAAAATCCATCACCTTCAAATCATAAAAAATACGTCCCTGGCTGAAGAATATTTTCAAAATCAAATCAAGACCTTTTCTTACCCGGAGTATCTGGAAATCTTGGTCCACTTACTGGAGCTGTTACACCCAAGCCTGGTGATTCACCGCCTGATGAGTGAGGTAACGGATCCAGACCTCCTGATTGCACCCCGGTGGGAGCAGGGCAAAGCCCAACTGCACCAGGAAGTGGAGCGTAAGCTGAAAGAACGAGGTTCATACCAGGGTGCCAGGTCAGGGGTAGAGCTGTCATAGGATAAAAATTTCCTGTTGACTTCTCCTTTTTTTTATCCTATGATATCAATATGCGATATCGATATATGATTATAGGGGGGGGGTGCTTATGAAAGACCAGGTCCTGAGGAAACTTTTTCTAGGATTTGTTCAGATACACATTTTGTATCATGCAGGAAAAGAGCCGATATTTGGTCTATCCATGATTGAAGAACTAAAGAGTCATGGTTATGAAATAAGTGCAGGTACTTTGTATCCGCTGCTTCATGCGCTGGAGTCCAGTGGACTGCTAAAAAAGTATGAAGAAATAGTGGAGGGGAAAGTTCGCAAGTACTACACTGTTACGGATTCCGGACAGGAGGTGCTTCATCAGGCCCGGGAAAAAGCTATGGAGTTG
>SKNC01000096.1 GCA_007120745.1 Bacillota bacterium | reverse complement strand
ATTTATTAATGCCCCTAAAAATTAAGATATGAAAGGTTTGCTCAGGGATTGGCAGGTAAGGGACAACTGAATATCCATTAAAAAATTAGGAGGCTTTCAATGGAACAAAGAAGGCTGGTTCAATTTCTGTGTTTGACCTGTGGTCTGCAGGGCATGAAGGGCAGTGATACAGGAAGGAAAAAAGAGATAGAACCCTTGCTCTGCTCCAGATGCAGCAGTAAAGTAATCTTTACCACAAAATTTGCAGAGGGCCCCCTCAGTTCCACCCTAACTTTAGCCAGATAAGGGAACAGCACGTCTTTGCGGCAGGTTCTACCGTTTTTTATCGGTAGTTAACCTGCCTTTTTATTTTGTAAAAATATTTTATTTTTTTTTTTTTAATATAACAGCAGGAATTTTTAAAAAAAGGAAGAATTAAACATGGGAGTGGTGGAAAGTGGTGTAAAGTGGTTAAAAAATATTTAAATCGGTGGTAATGAACATGTTCATGGGGGAACATCAACATTCTATAGATGGAAAAGGGAGAGTTATCATCCCTGCTCGTTTTAGAGAAGAGCTGGGGGATAAGTTTATTGTAACCCGGGGTCTGGACAACTGTCTCTTTGTTTACCCTCAAGAGGAGTGGGACAAGCTGGAGAAGAAGTTAAAAGGCCTGTCCTTTACCAAGGCTGACGCCCGGGCTTTTACACGTTTTCTTTTTTCCGGAGCGGTGGAATGTGAAACGGACAAACAGGGCAGGGCCCTTATTCCCCAAAGCCTCCGAGAGCATGCAAATTTAGATAAAGAGGTAATTGTGATTGGAGTTTCCACCCGGGTGGAGATTTGGAGCCGGGATGTTTGGGAAAAATATAAGGAAGAAGCAAATCTCTCTTTTGAAGAAATATCAGAAAAAATTGTGGATTTTGACCTGGATATTGATTTATAAGGAAGGGGAGTCCCTTCAAATGCATGTTCCTGTTTTATTGAAAGAGGTAATCGAAAGCTTGAACTGTGGACCCGGGAAAAAATTTTTGGACTGCACCCTGGGGCAGGGCGGACACTCCCGGGAAATTTTAAAGTCTATAGGACCTCAGGGTTTCCTGTGGGGACTGGACCAGGATCAAAAAGCCCTGGAAAATGCTAAAAAAACTTTGGGGTCGTTTGAAAATGTAAAATTGATTCAAGGAAATTTTAAAGACCTGGACCGCATATCTCAGGAATACGAGATTGCGGACCTGGACGGAGTTCTTTTTGATCTGGGCATCTCCTCTGTGCAGCTGGACAGCCCCGGAAGAGGCTTTACCTATCAGCAGGAGTCACCCCTGGACATGCGGATGGATTCTGACCAGAATGTAACAGCAGAGGATTTGGTCAATGAGCTTTCAGAGAGAGAGCTTACTGAAATAATCAAGAAGTACGGTGAAGAGCTTTGGGCACGAAGAATTGCTTCTTTCATAATCCGGGAGCGTAAAAAAAAGAGAATACAAACCACCGAACAGCTGGTGGAGATTATAAAGGCGGCCATACCGGCCAGGGCCAGGCGAAGAGGGGGGCACCCCGCCCGCCGGACCTTTCAGGCCCTGCGAATTGCGGTGAATCAGGAGCTGGAGAATTTAAGCCGGGGATTAGAAGCCGCGGTTGAATTGCTGAAGAGTGGAGGAAGATTATGTGTGATTTCTTTTCATTCCCTGGAGGACAGAATTACGAAAAAGTTCATGGAGAAGAAAGCCAGAGGGTGTATATGTCCTCCCCGACTGCCGGTATGTACTTGTGAGCAAAGGCCGGCTTTAAAAATTATCAGGAAAAAACCAGTCTTACCGGGGCCTGAGGAAATAAGGAATAACCCGCGGGCCAGGAGTGCAAGGCTGAGAGTTGGAGAAAAAACAGGTGAAGTTCTAAAAAAAAGGGCAGGTGAATAATCATGATAGTAGCGAAACAAAGACAGTTCTCCTACCAAACCGGATATGGACGACAGCAGGAAAAACAACCGAAAGAAAGAATTAAGTTGAAAAAAACCAGGATTTTTAAAATTTCTTGTTTCCTGTTATTATTTTTGTGTTTGGGGATGGCCATCGCTTTGGTAAGCCACTATAACCATGTTATTGCCGTTAATAAGCAGATATTACAGCACGAAAGGCAGCTGAATGCTCTGTACGAAGAAAGAGAACAGCTGACGCTCCAAATTGCTCAGTTGAGCGCTTTAAAAAGAATTGAAGCCATTGCCATTAACGAAATTGGAATGAATTATCCCAGGGAAGGCAGGGAGAAAAGTCTGGTCGCAACAACCAACTGATAAACTCAGGAGGGTTAGTGTTTTGAGTAAAGAAATTCTTCCCACGATAACGCTAAAAAAAAGACTAATCTTCCTTTTCTTTGTAATTTCCGTATGCATGTTTGGGCTCATCGGAAGGCTGGCCTGGATTCAGCTGGTTAAGGCGGAGGACCTGCAGCAGGAGGCCTGGGACCAGTGGAATCGCAGCATTACGGTTTCTGCCTTGAGAGGTACAATATTTGACCGCAATGGCAGGATAATGGCGGGAAGCGCAACGGCGGAAACCGTGGTAGCTATTCCCAGACAGGTGGAAGACCCGGAGAAAACTGCCCGGGCGTTAGCCCCTGTACTGGATATGACCCATGAAAGGCTGATGGAAATCGTTACTCAGGATCGGCACCTGGTATATGTAAAAAGAAAAGTGGAGGATGAAGTTGCCCACCAGGTTCGAATGCTGGACCTTCCGGGCATTGATTTTGCGAAAGAAAGTAAACGTTTTTATCCCAACGAAAACCTTGCTTCCCATGTTCTTGGATTCGTGGGTATCGATGAGGGATTGGCAGGGCTGGAATTTTATTATGAGGAAGAGCTGAAGGGAACCGACGGCCGAATCATATATCAGGCGGATGCCCGGGGAGTCCGTATGCCCCAGGGAATTCAACAGTATATGCCTTCTACTCCCGGCCTGGATATGGTGCTTACCCTGGATGAAACCATTCAGTTTATCGTGGAAAGGGAGTTGAGCAGAGCTCTTATTCAGTACGATGCGGAAAGCGCCCTGGCTATTGCGGTACATCCTCAAACCGGAGAAGTTTTGGCTCTGGCCAAAAAACCGGATTATGATCCAAACAGATATATGGATTACCCCGATACCAGTTGGCAGATAACCCCGATATTTGCTACCTTCGAGCCTGGATCCACCTTTAAGCTTATGACTCTTGCGGCGTCCATTGAGGAAGACCAATATAATAAAGATGAAGGCTTTTTCTGTCCCGGCCATATGACCGTATCAGGTCAAATTATTCGCTGCTGGACCTCCAGCAGGGGAGGACACGGGAGCATAAACTTCCTGGAGGTGGTTCAGGGCTCCTGTAACCCGGGCTTTATAACCATGGGCCAGAGACTGGGCAAAGAAGACATGTTAAAATATCTTCATGCTTTTGGATTTGGAGCCCGAACCGGCATTGATCTTCCTGGAGAAGGACTGGGCATTTTGTTTACTCCTGAACAGTTGGGCCCGGTGGAACTGGCTACTACCTCTTTTGGCCAGGGGGTTTCGGTAACACCTCTTCAGCAGGTTATGGCTGTTGCAGCCATGGCCAATGGGGGAAACCTGCTCAGGCCTTACATAGTGAAAGAGTTTCGTGATGAATTAGGAAATGTGGTGAAGGAAAACCAGCCGGAAACTATCCGCCAGATTATTTCACCGGAAACGTCTGAACAGGTAAAGTGGATTATGGAGACCGTTGTGGAAGAGGGAAGCGGTCTGAATGCTTATATTGAAGGGTACAGGATTGCAGGAAAGACCGGAACTGCTCAGAAAGTTGGGGATGGTGCATACCTGGCCGGGAAAAATATCATGTCATTTATCGGGTTTGTGCCGGTGGATGACCCCCAGATTCTTCTTTTTATTGCGGTGGATGAGCCGAAAAGAGGTTCCATGTGGGCTTCTCAGATTGCCGCTCCTACATTCCGTAACATGATGGTGGATATTTTAAATTACCTGGATATTCCCCAACAGGTAACGGAGGAGCCGGAGGTGCGCACAGCCCGGGTTCCGGATATGACGGGAATGACTGTGGATGAGGCCAGTGCATTGGTAAATAATGAAGGGCTCATTTTAAAAATTGTGGGAGAAGGAGATGTTATTGCCAGGCAGACACCCACAGCCGGGGCGGTGGTACCTATTCAGACCAATATTCTGGTCTATGTGGGGGGAGAAACCCCAGGGGATTCCCAGGGAGTGATGGTCCCTGATCTCAAGGGAAAAACCCTGCGGGAAGCAGGGGAGATCTTAAGCTGGTTAGGGTTGAGGCTGTACCCCGTAGGGACGGGTATCGCTGTCAAACAAGATCCGGACCCCAATTCAAAAGTCTCTGAAGGAAGCACAGTTACGGTGGAATTCAAGTCACCTGTGGAGTAAGAAGAGGGTTAGGGTTTTACCTTACACCCTCTTTTATTTAAATAACAGAAAAAATATTTATTTTTCTTTTTAATAGAATCATTATAAAATATAATTTAGGAGAATAATAGGTTTTATGAATATTTTGAAGTCCTGTAAAGGAAGGAATTCATTATGAAGCTGAGTCGACTTTTAGAAACACTGCTGGTTAAAAAAGTAGAAGGATACCAGGATTTTGATGTAACCGGGATTACACATCATACACAAAAAGTTCAACCCGGGGGCATTTTTGCCTGCCTTCCCGGCACTCAAACCCACGGGATAAAATTTATTCAGCAGGCACTGGACAAAGGGGCCCGTGCTGTACTTACCGACGTGGAAGAAGTGAATGTTCCGGGGGCAGTAAAAGTCCAGGTTCCGGAAGTCCGGGAGGCACTGGCTGTACTTTCCGCAAAATATTTTGGTTCTCCCTCTACCAGGCTCAGGATGGTTGGGGTAACCGGGACCAACGGCAAGACGACTACCTCTTATTTAATACAGATGCTGTTGGAGGAAACCGGGAAAAAAACCGGTCTCATCGGGACAGTACAGTATAAAATTGGCAGTCAGGTCCTGCCGGTACTGGCTACCACTCCAGAAGCTCCGGATCTTCAGTACATCCTTCAACAAATGGCTGACCAGGGGGTAAGCCATGTCTCTATGGAGGTGTCATCCCATGCCCTGGAATGGAAGAGAGTGTCAGGCTGTGATTTTGATATTGCTGTTTTGACCAATGTAACGGAGGATCACCTGGATTTTCACCGTACTTTTGAAAAATATTTAGGGGCTAAAGGAAAATTTTTTTCCCGCATGGGTAATCTTTATGAACAGTCAGGTAAACCCAGAATTGCTGTCTTAAACACAGACGACTCTAATTTTCTTTACTTTTATGACCAGACCGGGGGGCAGAAGGTGACCTACGGAATAAAGAATCCCGCTGACGTCAGGGCCCGAAATATAGAAATTCAGGATGCAGGAGCATCATTTGATGTGGAAAGTCCCTGGGGCGGTGGAAAAATAAATATGAAACTCACGGGAATGTTTAATGTTTATAATGTGCTGGCAGCTCTGACCGTAGCTTTGGCGGAAGGCATAGATTTTGAAACTTCTAAACGTATTTTAGAGAAGATGCCGGGTGTTCCGGGGCGCTTTGAGAAGATAGATGCAGGGCAGGATTTTACCGTGATTGTAGATTATGCTCATACCCCTGACGGCCTGGAAAATGTATTGAGAACAGTCAAGGAATTCGCCCGGGAGAAGATTATCACCGTATTCGGATGTGGTGGGGACCGGGACCGGACCAAGAGAGCGCCTATGGGGGAAATTGCCGGTTCCTACAGCCACTACTGTATTTTGACCACAGATAATCCCCGCAAGGAGGATCCTTATAAGATATGTGAGGAGGTGGAACCGGGCCTTTTAAAGCGTATGGATAAGGAGCATTATACCATTTGTATTGACCGTTATGCGGCCATCAGCCGTGCCGTAGAAATGGCTGAATCCGGAGATGTGGTGGTGATTGCCGGCAAGGGGCATGAAGATTACCAGATATTTAAAGACCATACCATACACTTTGATGACCGGGAAACCGCCAGGGAGAGAATCCGCGTGAAGTTAGCAGGCAATTCTTGAGCCGTATGGTTTTATCCATAAATTTGGAGAAATTATAGAAATGACCTAAACAAGCCTTGATAAAAAATTGCCATATCCAGTGGAAGTTAGGGGTATACCGGTATGTTAGATTTAACTTTTCAAGAAATTGTAGAAATAACCGGGGGAGAACTGGTGCAGGGGAATACCGGCATTGTTCCCAAAGGGTTTTCTATTGACACCCGGACCCTGGAGCCGGGAGAAGTTTTCACTGCACTGAAAGGTGAACGTACAGACGGTCATCAATATGTACAGGCGGCTGCCCAAAAAGGAGCTTCCGGAGCTCTTATATCCTCCTATCCCACGGGACAGGAACTTCCAGAGGAGTTTGTTCTAATTCGGGTGGAGGATGGGATGAAAGCTCTTCAAGATACTGCAGCTTATTACCGTGGAAAGTGTGATGTTCGGGTTATAGGAGTGACGGGGAGTTCTGGTAAAACCACTACCAAAGATTTAATTGCAGGCGTCCTGGAAAAATGCTTTTATACCTTAAAAACTCAAGGGAACCTGAATAATGAGCTGGGGTTTCCGCTGACGCTGTTAAAACTTACTCCAAGACACCAGGTTGCAGTGCTGGAAATGGGAATGAGAGCTTTAGGAGAAATCCGTTTCTTAGCCCGGTTATCAAAGCCGGAAATAGGAGTTATTACTAATATTGGGGAGGCCCATTACGAGGTTCTGGGATCCCGGGAAGCCATTGCTCAGGCCAAGGGGGAACTTCTGGAGGAGATGGGACCGCAGGGAACTGCAGTTCTCAATGGGGATGACCCGTTTCAGCGGTCTATGGCAGAAAATTTCCCGGGGGAAGTTATTTTTTACGGGTTAAAAGATGATTGGGAGGTTAAAGGGTTTGACCTGAAGGACTGCCGGGAAGGAGGGAACTGGGGCACATCCTTTTCGGTGCTTATAGAGGGGCGCCGGGAGGAATTTGTTATTCCCCTTCCTGGAGAACACAACGTATATAATGCTCTGGCTGCGGTGGCCTGCGGCCTTTTGCTGGGGTTAAATCCTTGGGAAATACGACAGGGCCTGAAGAATTTACGCCTTTCCAATATGAGAATGGATATTCACAGAGGACCCCTGGGTATTATTGTTATTGATGATGCCTATAACGCAAACCTTTCTTCCACCAGGGCTTCACTAAAGACGTTGTCGCAGGTGGGACAGGGGGGGCGCTGTATTGCCGTCCTGGGAGATATGCTGGAACTGGGAGACATTCAGGAGGAAAGCCACCGGGAGGTGGGCCGGGAAGCTGCCCGGCTGGGATTATACGGGCTTCTGGGGATAGGCCCGCAAATGGGCCTTGCAGTGGAAGAAGCGCAGAAAAATCAATTAAATGAAGCCCGGCACTTTGTGGACCATGATTCCCTCTGTCAGCAGCTGGCGGAAAGTTTAATGCCCGGGGACTGCGTTCTGGTGAAAGGGTCTCGGGGCATGAGGATGGAAAAAATTGTAGAATACTTGAAAGAGTTTCAGGAGAAATCGAGGAATTCAGATGAAGATTGATTTTTACTATACCATGGTGTTTGCTTTTTTTATCAGTCTTATCACCGGTCCCGTGGTAATCCGGATTTTAAAAAGATATAAAATGGGACAGCAGGTACGGGACGATGGACCCAGCAGCCATTTAAAAAAGACAGGGACTCCCACCATGGGAGGGGTAATTTTCCTTTTCTCCTTTCTGGTTACTTTTATATTTTTTGTGCCCAAAACCCTGGAGGTTTTTCTCATCATCCTGGTTATGCTGGGTAACGGCGCTATCGGCCTGCTGGACGATATTACAAAGTATGCCCGGCGGCGTTCCCTGGGGTTAAAGGCCCGAAATAAAATAATAGGACAGGGTATCATAGTCCTGCTGCTGTTTACCATTTTAATGTTTGCCGGTCACAGCACAGTGGTAGAAATTCCTTTTGGAGGACCTTCTTTTGACCTGGGAATCCTGTATCCTTTTCTGATGCTGTTCATTGTTATGGGAGCCTCTAATGCGGTGAATCTTACCGATGGACTGGACGGGCTGGCTGCGGGTACTGCCAGCATCAGCCTGCTGGCCTACCTGTTAATTGCTCTCAACCTGGGTCAAGGGGATATTGCTTTTTTCTGCGCCGCCATGGTAGGAGCCTGTTTTGGCTTTCTTATTTTCAATTTTCATCCTGCCAAGATTTTCATGGGAGATGTTGGTTCACTTTCACTGGGGGCGGCCCTGGGCACCATTGCTATTGTAACCAAAACAGAAATACTTTTTGCTCTGATTGGGGGAATATTTGTTATCGAGACCCTGTCTGTAATTATCCAGGTGATTTCCTTCCAACTTTTTGGCAGGAGAATTTTCAAAATGAGTCCCCTCCATCACCATTTTGAACTGAGCGGCTGGAGTGAATGGAAAGTGGTAATCGTATTTTGGGGTACAGCTTTTGTCTTTGCTGTGTTAGCCCTCTTTTCCGTAGGGTCAGGGGTGTAAAAAAGACATTTAGTATTAGGAGGAAATAAAAGCTTATGGAGCTTAAAGATAAAACAGTTGTGGTTATTGGTATGGGGCTCAGCGGGGTTTCCGCAGCAAAACTTTTGGTCCAGAAAGGGGCCCGGGTAATTATTAATGACTATAAATCCAGGGAGGAACTGGATCCATACCTGGAGGCTTTGAGCCCTTATCCGGATATAAAGATTGTAACCGGCGGACATCCCGAAGGAATTGTAAATACGGATACAGATCTGGTAGTGAAAAATCCGGGGGTTCCCATGAACATCAAGCCCTTGAAAAGGGCTGTTGACCTGGGAATTAAAGTAATTACCGAAGTGGAAATTGCCTTTCTCTTTGTAAAAGCTCCCATTATCGGGATTACAGGGACCAATGGTAAGACCACTACCACTGCACTGCTGGGAGAAATTTTTAAAGAGGCCGGAAAAAAAGTCTATGTGGCGGGCAACATTGGAGTGCCTCTCTGTGACATAGCTGAAAAAGCAACGGCGGATTCCTGGATTGTAGCGGAATTGAGCAGCTTCCAGCTGGAGGGTATTGAGAATTTCAAACCTCAAATCAGCCTTATTCTAAACATCTCAGAGGACCATATGGACCGCCATGGAACCCTGGCAGAGTACCTGGAGGCAAAAAAGAACATTTTTAAAAAACAGGAAGAAACTGAATACTGCGTGCTGAACTATGATGACCCGCTTTTAAAAAAGATATCCCAGGAAGAACAGGTAAAAGCCCGGCTGCTTTTTTTCAGCCGGCAGAGAAAATTAAAAAATGGAATTTACATTAAAGATGAGCATATTGTTATAGGTAAAGATAAGAAAATTTTATCCGTATGTCCTGTGGCGGAACTGGCCCTTCCAGGAACTCACAATCTGGAAAATGCCCTGGCAGCTACAGCAGCAGCCTTTGCTGCAGGAATAAAGCCGGCGAGCATAGGAAAAACCCTGAATACCTTTAAAGGGGTAGCTCACCGGTTGGAGAGGGCTGATACTTTTAAAGGGGTCACCTTTATTAATGATTCCAAGGGGACCAATGTGGAGGCCACCTTAAAAGCCCTGGGGTCATTTCCGCAGCCCATTATTTTAATTGCAGGAGGAAAGGACAAGGGAGCGGAGTTTGACGTACTGGCGGATCACATTAAGGAAAAAGTTAAGCATCTGATAATTCTTGGGGAAACCAAAGAAAAGATTGCCCGGGCCGTAGAGTCTAAAGGATTTAGCCGTTACAGCCGGGTTAAAGATTTGGAAGAAGCGGTAGAGAAAGCTTACCAGCTGGCAGAAGAGGGAGATCTGGTACTCCTTTCACCTGCCTGTGCCAGCTGGGATATGTTTAATAATTATGAGGAACGGGGCGAGGCATTTAAAAGAGCCGTAAAAAGCATGGGGAGGAAGAGCAGATGAAAAAGACCATGGGTAAACCCCCTGATTTTATTATATTTTTCACTACTCTGGTTTTGATAGGGTTTGGGCTGGTTATGGTATTTAGTTCCAGCGCTTATACCTCCGGGGAGCTGCGGGGAGATGGATTTTATTTTTTAAAACGTCAGGCGTTTTGGGCATTTTTGGGCATGATTGCCATGATATTTTTTGCCAACTTTGATTACTGGAAGCTGAAGAAATATT
>SKNC01000040.1 GCA_007120745.1 Bacillota bacterium | reverse complement strand
CAGCTCTTACTCGGTAAATATTGTGCTTACCCTCTTACATGCTGCTGGAGGCATATATTAATTTTTTATGAATAGCAGGATTTTAAAAGAATACGGAGAAATTAACCTGGAGAATTTAATATATGAAAATTCTGTTAATGAAGTTACAGAAAAACTGGGAGGGATTTTTTAATGCGTTTAATTTTATTAGGACCGCCGGGAGCAGGGAAAGGAACACAGGCAGAAGGCATTGTACAAAAATATAACATTCCCCATATCTCCACCGGAGACATTTTTAGAGCAGCCTTACGGGAAGGAACGGAGATGGGCTTAAAAGCCAAGGGGTACATGGATCAGGGACAGCTGGTGCCCGATGAAATCGTAGTAGGTGTGGTTACCGAGAGGCTTCGCAAGCCGGATACCAGCAAAGGTTTCCTTCTGGACGGATTTCCCCGGAACGCCAACCAGGCAGAGGCCCTGGACAAAGTAGTGGAGCACATGGGCATCAAAATTGACGGAGTCATCAACATTGATGTTCCCGATGAAGAACTGGTGGACAGACTGACCGGCCGAAGAATGTGCAAAGGGTGTGGAGCCAGCTTCCACGTAAAGTTTAAACCTCCGAAAGTACGAAATGTTTGTGACAGCTGCGGTGGAGAACTGTACCAGAGGGACGACGACACCGTTGAGACAGCCAAAGAAAGGCTGGAGGTATATCACTCTCAAACCGCTCCTTTGATTGATTATTACACCAAAAAGGGCATTCTTATCAATATAAACGGAAACCAGGATATGAAAGCCGTGTTGAATGAAATAATCGCAGCCCTGGGTAAAATATAATAGTATAAGCACATAATGATTTTTATAAGAATAGAATAGCGCCGGTCCGGAATGGGTCGGCGCTGTTATACGTTGAGCAATGTAAAGAAAGTCCTGAAAGGAGCATAGATATGCACTCTATTTTAGAAGCCCTTGATCAGTACATCCCCTTAGAGCAGGAAGTAATGGCGCCGGTATTTGTTCTGATGAAAATACTTATCATAGCCCTCATGGCATATTTTGTGCTGCGATTGGGGTATGTGGCCATAGAAAAAATATTTATAGAAAGAGAAGGCAGATTTACCCTGGCCCCTGCCAAGCTATATACCTTAAAAGCCCTGATTAAAAGTGTTTTCCGCTATTTTATCTTCTTTATCTTTGTAATCATGGTGCTCTGGGAACTAAATATTGACTACACTCCCATTTTGGCCAGTGCAGGGATTCTAGGGCTGGCGGTGGGTTTTGGGGCCCAGAGCTTAATTTCTGATATTCTCAGCGGTTTTTTCCTGATCATTGAAGGACAGCTGTCCGTAGGGGACTATATAACCGCCGGCAGTTATTCCGGGGTTGTGGAGGAGGTTGGATTGAGAACTACAAGGCTCAGGGATTTTTCGGGAGAGCAGCACATCATTCCTAACGGCAGAATTGAAGTGGTGACCAATCACAACACAGGCAACATGAGAGCCATGGTGGATGTGGATGTGGCCTATGAGGAAGATCTGGGAAGGGTAGAGCAGGTTTTGATGGAAGCAGCCGAAGAGTTTTCCCAAGCCTTTAGCCAGGTAAAGCAGGGTCCCATAGTGCTGGGAGTTGTTGCTCTGGCGGACTCCGGAATCACCATCCGGGTGGTTGCCTATACCGAACCCATGGAGCAGTGGAGCATTGAAAGAAAATTGCGAAAAGCCATTAAAGACAGGTTTGACCAGGAAAACATAGAGATACCTTATCCCCGCAGGGTGATTTATCAGCGTCACGAATTGGATTCACCCAATCATGAAGGGGAATTAAAAAAAGAATAAAAAGGATAAACAGGACAAACAAGATATTTGGGACAAACAGGATAATGAGAAAAATAAAAAGATAAAAATTTTTTTAAAAGGCAAAATTATAATTGACAGCATATCCCAAACCATGTATAATATGGATACACCGAACTCCTGTTCCGTTTCCTCTACATTAAAAAAATTATTTGACCGTAGTAAATCTGACACCACCGTATTTTATCAGAAAGGAGTTATCTCTGATTACGCTTGTAAGAGCTTCAGGCTCCGGGAATTCAGCGCATTAAACAGGTAAAGTTCCCGCAGCCCGTCAGAGGACAGTGCGGCTATGGACTATGAAGTGGGACAGATTGTAGAAATGAAAAAAACTCATCCCTGCGGCAGCAGCCGCTGGGAAATTCTCCGGGTGGGAATGGACTTCCGCATTAAATGTACCCGCTGCGGCAGAAGCATCATGCTTCCCCGTTCTAAGTTCCAAAAAAGCGCCCGAAAAATTGTGGAAAGGGAAACGTAAAGTGGATTTCCTAAAATTGTTCATGACAGCAGTTTCTGAAGAAAGGATGGTGGACATTGTCTTTTAAGTGCGGAATTATTGGCCTCCCCAACGTAGGGAAAACCACGCTTTTTAACGCCCTGACCTGCCTGGAAGCGGAGGCAGCCAGCTATCCCTTCTGTACCATTCAGCCAAATGTGGGCCGGGTGTCTGTTCCGGACCCCCGGCTGGAAAAGGTTGCAGAAATTGCTGGAGCGGAAAAGATTACCCCCAACCATATAGAATTTGTGGATGTGGCGGGTTTGGTCAAGGGGGCCAGCCGGGGGGAGGGTTTGGGCAACCAGTTTTTGGCCAATATCCGAGAGGTGGATGCCCTGATTCATGTCCTGAGGCATTTCAGCGATCCCAACGTGGCTCATGCCGCCGGAACAGAAAACTGGCAGGAGGACCTGGCAGTGATTGATTATGAGCTGATTATGGCGGACCTGGAAACGGTAAAAAACCGGCGGGAAAGGACCTCTAAAATGTTGAAAACCGGGGATCCCCGGGTTAAAGAGGAAGTTTCTTTTCTGGAGATGCTGGAGGAACATCTGAACCAGGAGGGCAGGGCCCGGGATTTTACAAGAACTGAAAAAGGAAGCCACGTGCTGCAGGAACTTTTTCTGCTGACGGCAAAGCCGGTAATGTACATTTTTAATGTAGACGAGGACCTGCCTGAGCCGGAGCGGCAGAGCCTCAAAAGGGAACTGAGGGACACTTTAGGGGACGAAAGCGCCGAAGTTTTACTTATAAGTGCTGGAATGGAAGGGGAGCTAAAGGATTTTTCTCCGGAGGAAAAGCAGGAGTTTTTAGAGGAACTGGGATGGTCCCGTTCCGGGCTGGATGAGCTGATTACCTCCAGCTTCCGGCTTTTACATCTCATTACTTTCTTTACCGCCAAGGGAAAAGAAACCCGGGCATGGACACTGCCCCAGGGGACCCGGGCGGTAAAAGCCGCGGGTAAAATTCATACCGACATGGAAAGGGGTTTTATCCGGGCAGAGGTAATCCCTTTTCAAACACTGGAACGGGAGGGCTCTTTTGCTAAGGCCCGGGAAAAGGGGCTGATGCGACTGGAGGGCAAAGATTACATGGTTCAGGACGGTGATGTGATACAGTTTCGTTTCAATGTATAACCTGCGTGGGTAGCGCGGAACAGGCAAAAATCTTTTTCTGTGCAAAATATATAGCGGAGGACAAGCTTTTTTCTTGCTCTTGGGGAAAATGCCTGTTATAATAAAATTTGTTGGCTGCTCTGGTCTAAGTTACCAGAAGCGTATTTCTCCGGGATTTTCTCCGGAGAAACCAACCGAATGATCCCTGCTCCGCAGCTCTGCTGCGGGGCCGTCAGTCCGAAGGGAGGTGAGCTAATGCAGAAATATGAGACCATATTTATCCTTCAATCCCAGCTGGAAGAGGAAAAAACCGAAGAATTGATCGAAAAATTTAAATCCGTCATTGAGCGGGAAGGGGGCCAGATATCTAACCTGGACAAGTGGGGGAAAAGAAAACTGGCTTATGAAGTGAAAAAGCAGAAGGAAGGCTTTTACGTTTTAATGAACTACACGGCCCCTGCCCATATAACCGACCAGCTGGAACGGTCTTTTAAAATTACCGATGGAGTTCTGCGCTACCTGATTGTTCGTGAGGATGAATAAAAGAAAAGGTGGTGCTTTAAAAAATGATTAATTCCGTAGTTTTAGTAGGAAGGCTTACCAGGGACCCGGAGCTGAGATATACTCCCTCCGGAGGGAACGCCGTGGTCAACTTTACCCTGGCAGTGAATCGCAACTTTACCAACCAGCAGGGTGAAAGAGAAGCCGATTTTATAAAAATTGTGGCCTGGCGAAAACTGGCCGAGCTTTGTGCAAATTATTTATCTAAAGGCAGACTGGTAGGGGTGACCGGGAGGCTCCAGGTCAGGAACTATGAGACCGAGGAGGGTCAAAGGAGAACCATTGCGGAAGTGGTGGCGGACAATGTTCAATTTCTTGAAAAGAAAGATTCCGCTCCCCGGGGAGATTCCTTTGACGATTTCATTGGCGGAGAAGTGTCCGACGAAGATGTTCCCTTCTAGCCCAACCGGTTTTGCAGTCTCCTCCTCACAGAGGATATTATGAATAGCAAGCAAAGGAGGGATTCTGCTTGAGAAGAGATCGAGGCAGGAAAGGAAGAAAAAAGGTCTGCAGCTTTTGTGTAGAAAAAATTGAAAATATTGACTACAAATCTGCTGAAAAGCTGAGACGTTTTATTACGGAGCGGGGGAAAATCTTGCCCCGAAGGATTTCCGGCAACTGTGCAGGGCATCAGAGACAGCTGACCAGGGCCATTAAAAGGGCCCGAAATATAGCCCTTTTGCCCTATACCATAGAATAATAATTATTACAAAAAATCAAGACAAACAGGTAGATGCCCGGGGCTGGCAGGGCAGATGCATGGAAAACTGAATTATAAGGGAGAAAGAGGAGGACATTTTCAATAAATGAGTGTCCTCCTTTTCACCTTTTTCAAGTTTCTAAAAAAGTTACCATAAACTACTCTTCTAAATAGAAGGAAAAGCTGCTTTCCCTAGAGAATAAAATTGTAAGCTGTACAGAAAGGAGATTTTCATGAAAGTAATCCTGCTTCAGGAAGTGAAGAAATTAGGTGCTTCGGGGGAGGTCAAGGTGGTTTCCGACGGATATGCCCGGAACTTTTTAATTCCCAAGGGGCTGGCGGTAGAAGCCACTCCCAAGGCATTGAAGGACCTGGAAACCCAGAAGAAGTCCCTGGAACGGAAAGAGAAAGAAGAAAAAGAGAAAATGGAGGCCCTGGCGGAAAAGTTAAAGAACGTACAGGTAACCCTGAACGTTCGGGTAGGTGAAGGGGGCAAGCTGTTCGGTTCCGTAACCAGTAAAGATATTGCCAAAAAACTACAAGAACAGGGAATGAATATAGACCGACGTAAAATAGACCTGGGGGAACCCATCCGGGGCCTGGGTTCATATACCGTAAACTTGAAACTGCACCCTGAAATTTCTACAGAAATCGAAGTTATTGTGGAAGAAGGGTAGAGGGCTTTTAGCAATCGGGGGGGTATTGACAGATGAAAAACATAGAGCCTGATAAATTTGATTCCCTGGTAAAACGATTCCAGAAAAACTTATCTTCCAAGGAAAAGTTGCGAAAGAGAGTATCTGCCATCTATGATATGCTGGCGGATATTCTTGGGGCGGATAAGCTGATCTTAAAGGCAGGAAAACTGGAGTCCTTGAAACTACTCCGCTCCCATAAAATAGAGGAGAGAATATTAGGGCTGCAGAAAGTAGTGTATGAAGATCCCACCCTGGAAAATCTCCCGGAACCGGAGGAGATTCCGGAGGTACTGGAGGACATTGAAGAAAAAATTGCTGACTTACTGGCCAGGAAATCCCTGGAGGATTCCCTGCAGGCCAAAATAAACATCAAGATGCAGGAAAAGCATGATGAATACATGCAGGACCTGAAAAAACAGATTCTAAAGGAACAATCCGGGTCGGAAAACGCTCAGACCCTGAAAAAGCTGGCGCTGCTGGAAAAAAAAGAGCAGGTCGGGCTGTCCCGTTCCATCATGGAGGTGCTGCGCCCCTCTATTTTGGAGGAAATTGTGGGGCAGGGCAGCGCGGTTAAGTCCCTGCTCTCCAAACTGGCAGCTCCCTATCCCCAGCACATTATTCTGTATGGGCCCCCGGGAGTGGGGAAAACCACCGCTGCCCGGCTGGCACTTCAGTCCGCTAAAGAACTGCCCTATACGCCTTTTCTGAGTGATGCACCCTTTGAAGAGGTGGATGCCACCACTCTGCGATGGGACCCCCGGGAGGCCACCAACCCCCTGACGGGTTCCGTTCATGATCCCATCTACCAGGGGGCCAGAAGGGACCTGATGGAAGGAGGCATCCCGGAACCGAAACCAGGGCTGGTTACCGAAGCCCATGGAGGGGTGCTCTTTATTGATGAGATTGGGGAGATGGACCTGCACCTGCAGAGTAAACTGCTGAAGGTGCTGGAGGACAAGCGGGTGTATTTTGACTCTGCTTATTACGATCCCAACGATGAAAATATTCCACAGTACATTAAGAAGCTGTTTGATGAGGGGGCCCCGGCGGATTTTATTCTCATCGGGGCTACCACCCGGAGCCCCTCAAATATTTCTCCCGCCCTGCGTTCCCGCTGTACGGAAGTGTTTTTTGAGCCCCTGGGGCCGGAGGACATTCAAAAAATTATTCGGGGGGCGGCCAAAAAACTGAAGGTAAAACTGGCCCCCCGGGTGCCTGACATTATCAGTGAATATACTATTGAGGGCCGAAAAGCCATCAATATTTTGGCGGATGCGTACGGCCTGGCTCTTTTCGAGCAGGCGGGGAAAAAAGAGGTTCCCGGCAGTACTTTGGTATGTATTTCGGAAGAAGAAGTCTTTAAGGTAATTCAAACCGCCCGCCTGGCTCCGTATGCCCCGGTCAAAGCGGGAGAGAAAGAACAGGCGGGGAGAATATTCGGCCTGGGTTCCAGTGGATATGTGGGTGTGGTCCTGGAAATTGAGGCCGCTGTGTTTTCCTCCCCCAACGGGAAGGGAACCATAAGATTTAATGATACCGCGGGCTCCATGGCCCGGGATTCGGTCTTTAATGCCGTTACCGCCATCAAAGGACTTACCGGCAAAGACCTGACCCAGTATGACCTCCACGTCAATGTGATTGGCGGGGGAAACATCGAAGGCCCCTCTGCGGGAGCGGCTGTGCTGGCAGCCATGTACAGCGCGGTTAAAAACCTGCCCATCAGCACTGACCTGGCGGTAACCGGAGAAATATCTCTGCAGGGGAAAATAAAGCCTGTGGGGGGAATTCAAGAAAAAATCTACGGAGCGAAGCAGGCAGGGATTAAGCAAATATTTGTTCCTCAGGGGAACCTCAGGGATATTTACGCCAGTTACAGCGATATCCAGGTAACCGGCGTGTCCACTGCCCAGGAACTTTTGGAATTTCTATTTAACCAAAAATAATAGATTGAGGGAAGATTTATGAGCGATTTATTAGATCGGGTTCCTCCCCACAACCTGGAGGCGGAACAATCGGTGCTGGGTTCCATGCTTCTGGAGCGGGAAGCCATTATCACCGGTGTTGAATATTTAAGAGCAGAGGATTTTTACCACGATAACCACCGGAAGATTTTCCAGGCCATGATAGAACTTTCGGACCAGGGAGAACCGGTAGACCTGGTAACTCTCAGTGAAGAACTGCGGCAGAAAAACCAGCTGGAGTCGGTGGGAGGAGCCTCGTACCTGACCAAAATTGTAGACCTGGTTCCTACCGCTGCCAATGTATCTACATACGCCGGTATCGTAAAAGAGAAGGCTGTACTGAGGCAGCTGATCAGCGTTTCCTCCAAAATAAGCAGCCGGTGTTACGAAGGCGGAGATGAGATAGAGGAAATACTGGATGAGTCGGAAAAACTGATTTTTCAAGTGGCCAATCAGGGAGCTCAGAAGAGCTACGTAGTGATTAAAGACATCCTCATGGAAACCTTCGAACGCATCGAATACCTGTACGAGCACAAAAAGGGGATTACCGGAGTGCCCTCTGGCTTTACGGATCTGGATAATATCACCTCCGGCTTTCAGAATTCCGACCTGATTATTGTGGCTGCACGACCGGGGATGGGCAAGACCACCCTGGCCCTGAATATAGCCCAGCACATTGGCACCCGGGAAAAGCTTTCCGCGGCCATATTCAGCCTGGAAATGTCCAAGGAACAGCTGGTTATGCGAATGCTTTGTGCCCAGGCGGGCATCGATGCCCACCGGCTGCGCCGGGGCTACTTAACGGGAGAAGATTGGCCCAAACTGGTCCGGGCGGTGGGCCCCCTGGCGGAAGCCCCCATCTATATTGATGATACTCCGGCCATCAGCGTCATGGAAATCCGGGCCAAGGCCCGAAGGCTCATGGCAGAACACGGGCTGAGCATCATTTTTATTGACTATCTCCAGCTGATGCGGGCCCACGGCAGACAGGAGAACCGCCAGCAGGAAATTTCCTTCATTTCCCGCTCATTAAAAGCCCTGGCCAAAGAACTCAACGTCCCCATCATAGCCCTTTCGCAGCTGAGCCGGGCGGTGGAGACCAGAAATGACAAGCGGCCCATCTTAAGCGACCTGCTGGAATCCGGAGGGATTGAGGCCAACGCCGATTTGGTGGCCTTCATATACCGGGACGACTACTATAATAATGAATCTCAGGATAAAAATATCGCGGAAATTATTGTTGCCAAGCAGAGGAACGGTCCCATAGATACGGTCCGGCTGTATTTCCAGGATTCTTTTACCCGGTTTCAAAATATTGCCTCCCGTTCTCACATGGAGGAAACCGGCACCTGATGTATTTTCATTGAAGATTTTACGTTCTCACCGGTGACACTTCAGAGTAAAATCAACATGACATTATCCTTAGAGTAACTATAAAAGAAGGCCATATTCCTTGACATGAAGAGGACATTCTGGTATTATCTCGTAGGTTGATGTTTTTTTCATGTTTTATTTTTTTGAGTTTAACATAAGCAAAGAATGATTTGCATAAATAAGTAAGGCAGCCGAAATGGCAGCACAAAATTTGGATCCGGGAGGTTTTGTATTTGGGTACCATAGTTGTGGTTGGAACACAATGGGGAGACGAGGGAAAGGGAAAAATTACCGATATTCTGGCGGAAAAGGCCAGCATGGTAGTCCGGTTTCAGGGGGGCAACAATGCCGGCCACACCATCGTGATAGATGACCAGACCTATAAGCTTCACCTGATTCCCTCGGGAGTCTTTAATCCTGGAACCATGTGTATTATTGGAAACGGGCTGGTGATTGACCCGGAAGTTTTAATAAACGAACTTCAAGCACTGGACCGGCAGGGATTTGACACCTCCGGCATTAAAATAAGCGACCGGGCCCATGTGATTATGCCTTACCACCGCAGGTTGGACGGACTGGAGGAAGAAAAGCGTCAGTTGAAGATTGGCACTACAAAGAGGGGCATCGGCCCGGCATACTTTGATAAGATTTCCCGCACGGGAATCCGCATGGGGGAAATGGTGAACCCGGAAGAATTTGCTGACAGGCTGGCCTCGCTTCTGGAAAGTAAAAATGAAATTTTTGAGAAAATTTATAACGTAGAACCCATGGATTTTAAAGAAATTTATGAAGAATACAGTGAGTATGCCTCACTGCTAAAAGACAAAATAACAGACACATCTCTCATCATAAATAATGCCATTGAGCAGGGAGAGCCGGTTTTATTTGAAGGGGCCCAGGGAGTTATGCTGGACATAGATCATGGAACGTATCCCTTTGTTACTTCATCAAATCCTACCGCCGGGGCGGTGTGCATAGGTGCGGGTATTGGACCGGGTCAAATTGATAAAGTACTGGGAGTGGTAAAGGCCTATACAACCCGGGTGGGAGAAGGCCCTTTCCCCACAGAGCTCTTCGGGGAACTGGCCGACAGCCTCCGGGAAGCCGGAGGGGAATACGGCACCACCACGGGACGTCCCCGCAGGATTGGCTGGCTGGACGCCGTTGTGCTTCGCCATGCCAGAAGGCTGAATGCCCTGACCCATATCGTCATTACCAAACTGGATGTTCTCAGCGGACTTCCCAGGGTAAAAATTTGCACCGGATATAAGATGGAGGGGAACGTAATTGAAGAATGGCCTGCCAGCCTGGGAGTGCTCCAAAAGTGTGAGCCCATCTACGAAGAAATGGAGGGCTGGAGCCAGGACCTGTCAAAAATTGACCGGTATGAAGACTTCCCACCCCAGGCCCTGGCCTATGTAAAAAGAATTCAGGAGCTGGTACAGGTTCCTGTATCCATCGTCTCCGTAGGCCCCGGCAGGCACCAGACAAAAATCTTAGAAGAGATGAGTTATTAGTATTGACAAATCAAAAAAATTATTGTATTATTTGAACTTGTGAGAGCAAAACCGTCACCAAAAATTTTGAAAAAATTAAAAATAATTAATATTTTGTGGCCCCTTGGTCAAGCGGTTAAGACACCGCCCTTTCAAGGCGGTAACACGGGTTCGATTCCCGTAGGGGTCACCAATATTTAAAGAAGCAGCTCCTGCTGCTTCTTTAATTTTTAATTTTTTTTAATAATTTCCTCTGATTTTGGAAGGAATTTAATTAAATTTAGCGAAATATAAATATGGGTTAACAGGTTAGATTCTCTTTATAACCTATTTTTTTACATTTTTCTGCTCCGGCTTTTAGAAAACGGAGGTTTTAGGATGACATTTGAGAGGAATGGAGATTTACACCGTCGATTGATTAGGGCAGCAAAGCCCGTGGCGGGGGTTATGCTGGTTATCCTGCTCATCGCCGGTGCTTTTGCACTGCATGACTATTTCGGCAGCTTTTACTACCAGGTGTACCTGGATGGACAGGTTGTGGGAAGCATTAAGGATCCGGTGGAAGTCAGGGACTTTGTGCTCCAGCTGCAGGAGGAAGCCGAAGAGCTTTACGGAATGGACGTTGTGCAGGTGGGCAGAATCTCTGCCCAACCGGTCAGGGACAAGTCCCTGACGGAGGAACCGGAAAAAGTTATGGCACAGCTAAAGGATGCTCTTGCGTATAAAGCAGAGGCCTGCGAAATTACCATTAACGGTACCACTACTTTTCTGGTGAAGGATGAAGCGGAATACAATAAAGTGATTCAGCTGGTGAAGGAATACTACGTTCAAGAGGAAGAAACTCTAATTGAAGTAACTATTGAAGATGACATTACCCTTACCCCTGTGCTGGCGGATCCCACCCGGATATTGGATGCCGAAGATGTGGCGCAGGTGCTGTTGGAAGGAAGAAATCGCCGGCAGGTTTACCTGGTTTCCCGGGGAGATACCCTGTCGGAGATTGCCTCCAGAAACAACCTGGGAACCAGCGAACTCAGGGATCTCAACCCTCAGTTAAATGGGGACTTTCTGCAAATCGGAGAGGAATTAAACCTGAATGTAGTAGAAAAGCTGGTGAATGTGGTGGTAGTAGAGGAAATTCTCAGGGAAGAAAGGATACCCTTTAAAACCAATACCACCTACAGTTCCCGGCTGCTTCACACACAAACTAGAGTGAATGAAGAGGGAGAACATGGACTGAAGGAAGTGACCTACAGGGTTACTTCGAAAAACGGAGTAGAAATTGATAGAGAGGCTGTTCATGAAGATATCATTAAAGAACCTGTAACCCGGGAGGTAGTAAAGGGTACAGCCAGGCCCAGCGCCCCCAGTTCCAATGTCAGCATAAATCCATCGGGACGCTTTGGATGGCCTTCTGCCTCCAGAAGAATCAGTTCATATTTTGGTCCAAGGTGGGGAGGATATCACTACGGTATTGATATTTCGGGACCGAGAGGAACTGCCATATATGCTGCTGACAGCGGAGTAGTAACCTTTTCCGGTTTCTCCGGCGGCTACGGAAGGACTGTGATTATTGATCACGGGGGTGGAGTAAGCACTCTGTATGCTCATAACTCTTCCAACCTGGTCAGCGTAGGAACCCGGGTAACAAAGGGTCAGCAAATCGCCCGTATGGGAGCAACAGGAAATGCAACAGGATCCCATGTGCATTTTGAAATCAGGATTAACGGCACCCGGGTGAACCCCATGCGTTATTATTAAAAAGTAAAAAAAGTCTAAATGTAACAGAATATTTATGCTTCTGTAATTTGTTTGTAACATTGAGAGGGTAAAATACATACATAAGTTGGAGTTTGACCCCCTCTTAATATATTTTTTAAAAAGCGCGGCATCAGCCGCGCGTTTTTTTTATGCGGACTTTTTAAGGTTGTGCTATAATTTGATGTAGAAATAAAAATGCATCATCAGAAATTCTGGAGGGCTCAAGGTGCAGGCAAAGATACTAGTGGTAGATGACGAAAAACCAATTGCCGACATAATTAAGTACAACCTGGAACAGGAAGGGTATAAGGTTCTGGTGGCTTATGACGGGGAAGAGGCTGTAAATATCACCTTTCGGGACAGGCCTGACCTGGTAATCCTGGATATCATGCTTCCCAAAAAAGACGGATTTGCAGTCTGCAGGGAAATACGAAAGCGGCTTTCCGTTCCCATTTTGATGCTTACCGCAAAGGAAACTGAAACGGACAAGGTGCTGGGATTGGAACTGGGAGCCGACGATTATGTGACCAAGCCCTTTGGTGCCCGGGAACTGACGGCCCGGGTCAGGGCAATCCTGAGGAGGGCGGAAGGCAGCCTGCAGGAACAGGAAGTCATGAAGTGTGGAAGCCTGGAAATCAACCTGGACACTGTAGAGGTGAGAAAAAACGGGCTGTTGGTGGAACTGACCTACCGGGAATTTGAACTGCTCACCTACCTGGCAAGAAATGCCGGATGTGTTTTTACCCGGGGTAAGCTCCTGTCAGATGTTTGGGGACATGACTACTGCGGTGATGACCGTACCGTGGATGTGACGGTACGGCGGCTGCGGGAGAAGGTGGAGGAGGATCCCAGCCGTCCTGATTACATTCGGACTAAAAGGGGCATCGGTTATTATTTGAGGAGGCCGGAACATGTTTAAAAGCATGCAGTGGAAAATTGCGCTCATGTATACCCTTCTCATTCTTTTTGCCATGCAGTTTTTTGGGGTTTATCTGCTTCAGGGCATTGAGGAATACTACTTAAAGGACTTTTCGGACTCCCTGGAGACCCAGGGGGAGCTTTTAGCCAGTTTTGTCCGGAGGCACCTGGTAGATGAGCAGGCAGAACTTTACATACATGACCTGGTAAAAGGATTTGGAATCCAGGCGGGAACGGAAATCATGGTGCTGGACGGCTTTGGAAGAGTCATCAGCAGCAACAGTGAAGATACGGAACTTTTGGGCAGAAGAATTGTTCACCAGGAGGTAACCCGGGCTCTGACGGGACATAAAAGCGAGGATCTGAGGGTGGTTCCGGATTCCAACCAGAGGACAAAATACCTGGCCCTGCCGGTAAAAACAGGGCAGAATGTGGTAGGGGTAGTGTACCTGGTAGGCTCTTTGGAAAGCCTGGATAATACCATGAGGCAGATTCGGGTCATTCTCCTGTCCGGCGGGCTTCTGGTGATGGCCATAACCGCCTCCCTGGGTTTTGTTCTGACCAAGACCATCACCGTCCCCATCCAAACCATTACTTCAAAGGCGGAAAAGATGGCCTCCGGGGATTTCAGCCAGAAAATTTCCGTAAAAGAAGATGATGAGATTGGTCAGCTGGGCATGATGTTCAACCACCTGGCGCAGCAGCTGGACGAAACCCTGAAAGAAATATCCTCGGAAAAAAGCAAGGGAGATGCAATCCTTACTTATATGACTGACGGAATCCTGGCCTTTAACCGCCAGGGGGCCCTGATTCATATGAATCCAGCGGCGAAAGTGATGCTGGGGATGAAAGAGGGCCCGTCACAAGAATATGCTCAAAAGCTTTTTTATAACATTTTTCCCCAGGAGGATTATTGGCACTGCCTGGAGCAGGAGGAACAGCTGGTAAAAGAGCTGCCCTGGGGCGAACAGGAGGAAAAAATTCTAAAAGCTTATTTTGCCCCCTTTAAAACCCGGGAGGGTTCTTTGAGCGGGCTTCTGGTGGTTCTGCATGACATTACCCGGGAGAGAAAACTAAGCCAGCTTCAGCAGGAGTTTGTGGCCAACGTATCCCACGAACTGAGGACCCCCTTGACCACCATAAAAAGCTACGTGGAAGCCCTGGTAGACAATCCCATGGATGACATGAGCCTGCAGCACAGGTTTCTCCGGGTGGTGGAAAATGAAACCGACCGGATGGTTCGGCTGGTGCAGGACCTTTTGATTCTTTCCCGGCTGGACTACCAACAGGTCCGCTGGAATAAGGAATGGGTAGACGTTAAAAAACTGGCAGAGGAAACCTTTGAGCAGGTAGCAGTGGAACTGGAGGAGGCCCGGTTATACTGGAGCATTCAAATTCCCCATGACCTACCGGCTCTTTTCCTGGACAGGGACCGTATCAAGCAGGTGCTGTTAAACCTTCTGAGCAATGCCCGCCAGTACACTCCACCGGAGGGCCTAATAACCCTCAGGGCGGTGGTAGAGGAAGGAGACGTGACCGTATCTATAGAGGATACCGGCAGTGGTATCCCTCCGGAAGACCTTACCCGGGTATTCGAACGTTTTTACCGGGTGGATAAGACCCGTTCCCGGGACCACGGGGGAACCGGACTGGGCCTTTCCATTGCCCGTCAAATTATCGAGGCCCATGGAGGCCGCATGCAGGTGGAAAGCAGTGTTGGGCAGGGGACCCGGGTAAGTTTCACCCTCCCCCTGGCTCAGGACCTGGAAGAAGGTGATTCTTTACATGTGGGAGAAATATAAAACCGGTTTCCTGGCATTTTTAATTTTTTTAAGCCTTGTTTTCAGCTATTACCTCTGGTTTGGAACTCCCGACTATGAGGCCATAACCCTGCCCATTTACGAGCGGGAACCTCTGGGGGAACCCTCCTCCGTGGTGAATCTGCTGCTTCCCAAAAAGATTGCCTTTTTCCCGGAGCAGCTTTCTCCTGACCCGTCTGGAATAGAGGAAATCCCAGCCCGGGAAGATACCGGGGAAGAGGAATCTTCTGAGCCGGGGGAAACGGGGGCGGGCATCCCTGGAGAAGAAGCGGAAGAAGTGGGAGAAACGGAGGCAGGCGTCCCTGAAGAAGAAACCGAAGAAGCTGTCCAGGGTGAAGACCCGGGGGCAGGGGCTCCTGCTGAGGAAGAACCCGGGGAGCAGGAAAACCACGGGGACGAAAACCAAGGGAACGGATCCGCTGACCGCGAACCTGAGTCCGAAGAGGAAGTTAACGAAACCTCACATCCTCCCCGAAGAAGTTATATATTTACTCCTTTTCAAGAGAAGTATAGGCTGTTGTGGGATTCCTTTATCCAACAGCTGAGCAGGGTGCAGTCGGTAACCTTAAAATCGGTTGACCAGGAAGAAATTATTACCGGGCTGGAGGAGGGGAGTGACCCTTATCTGGAAATAGCCTTTAACGCCCCCTTTGATGCCGAATTGTTTTTCCCCGCCCAAATATCATTTACAGGAGTTCAGGAATTTCCCTTGATTCAAACCTTTTATTTGGTTTACGGAGAACAGCCCCTGGTCTTTTGTAAAGATTCCCAGGGAAACTTCTTTCAGGTAAACTGGAATATAACTGTTTTCCCTCTCTTTAATCAACTAAAGGAACTGTCTGAACAGGAAGAGCCGGACCATACTCTTCTATCAGACCTTATCGTCGAAGCTCCATTTTCTTTGAAAGGACAGATGGTTTTTGAGGAAGTATTCGTGTGGGATACGGTCCCTGCACTTTCGGACTTTTACTTCAGCAGAGATTTAGATGCAGAATTAGTGGCCAAAAAATTCTTTTTGGACCTTTCCCTGGTAAGGCAGATTAAGGAGAGAGACGAGGCAATCATCTTTACGGACGGACAAAAAGGCCTGCGTATCAGTTCCCAGGGGATGGTGGAATACACAGCACCCCTGCAGAGAGCTGCCGGAAAAAGGCTGTCTTACCGGGAAGCCTTGGAAATCGGAGCAGAGTATGTCAGCCTGTACGTTGAACTGCCTGATGAAGTGCAGCTGAAAATTAATGAATTGAAACCGGTATTTATAGATAACAAAGAATATTACCAGATGAGAATGAAGGGCTACTGCGGAGGGCTGGCCCTGGACCCGGAAGTCTTTACCGTAGAACTGGTGTATGACCGGCAGGGACTGGTCAGTTATACCTGCCAAACCTACCAGCTGTCTCCGGGACTTGAAAGCCTTCTGGAGGTGGATGCGGCCGCAGCCCTTTCCCGGGTGCATACTACTTTACCGGAGTTCTTTCAGAAAGAAAATCCCAGGCGGGTTAGTGGAATACACCTGCTGTACAGACCCGCGACGAAATCCGGTGAAGAATCTCTGCAGCCTTTCTGGAACATAGAAATTGACGACAGGTATACAGTAAAGGTCAATGCACGGAGCGGAGAAGTGCTCCCGCTGCAGGAATTTAGATAGAGGGGTGTAACCATGGAATGGTCCAGAGCCAAGAACATCTTGATATTGACTTTTCTGGCGCTAAATCTTTTTTTGGGATACAGCATTTGGGAAGAATTCTATATGCATTTTCCCTCCCGGGTGGTGAGCCAGAGAGAAGTTGAGCAGGCCAGGGACAACCTGGATTCCGTTAACCTGGAATTAAAGGCATCTTTTTCACGGCAGACCTTCTCCATGTCCTTTCTTACCGTCAGCAACAGGATACAGGACCAGGAAACCCTGACCGCAGGTTTATTAGACCCGGAGCTTTCGATTCAACTGGAGACGGAGGAAGAAGGCAGGGTCAGTGTTTATCAGCAGTCGTCAAAAAAGCTTTCCCTTTGGGAAAATGGCAGGATTTCCTTCCTCCAGGAATTTCCCCAGGAGCCGCAGGAACCGGAGGCTCCCGGGGAAATCGAAAATTTTGAGGAATCCCAATTAGACGAAAGTGCGGCGGTGTCTTTGGCGGAAGAAGCTCTTCGGGATGTGCAGCTGTTTCCACCGGATGCCCGGCTGGAGGAGGTATATTGCCTGGAAGAAGACAGGTACCTGGCAACCTATCACCAGGTTTATAAAAATCATTCCCTGTACGGAGGATACCTCAACGTTTGGATCACCCCCCGGGGAATTCAGCAGCTGGAAATGTATTGGCTGGACCCTCAGGGTTTCAGCGGGCAGGAAATCAGCACCATTTCTGCGGCGGCAGCGCTGTCCAGGCTGGCAGATACTCTTTCCCCTTCTTCGGAAAGGCAGGCGGTGGAATCAGTGAATCTGGGATACTACAGCCAGGCCTTTGATGCTCAGAAGTGGGATATGGTTCCGGTCTGGCGCATTCGCCTGTCAAACGGCAGGGTTTATTACATTAATGCGTACACCGGTGAACAGGAGGGAATGGAGGATAAACTTTTCTAATTTTACTTTTTGAATCCGGAACCCCTGAGAATTTTTTATCCCCACTTTACTTATTTTTGTAAATCAGGAAGGGAAACGACACTTTCTGCAGAATAGGTTTAAAATAACACGCCCATATATTTTGCACGGGAGGCACATTTTAGAATGGATCATTTTGTGATAAACGGAACAGTTACCCTGGAAGGAGAAGTGGTAACCAGCGGAGCCAAGAATTCTTCAGTAGCCATTTTGCCCGCTGCACTGATGGCAGACACTCCTGTAACGGTAGAAAACCTACCACACATTGATGATATTTTTACCTTAATAGAATTGATACAGTACCTGGGTGCCGAGGTTAAGACCAACGGTTCCAGAAGTATAACCATCTACCCGGAAAAAGTTCACAGCTGGAAGGCTCCCTATGAGCTGGTCAGCAAGCTTCGGGCCTCCTATTATTTCCTGGGAAGCCTCCTGACCCGCTTTAAGAGGGCGGTCATCCCCCTGCCCGGGGGCTGTCCCCTGGGTCCTCGCCCCATAGACCAGCACATAAAAGGTTTTCAGGCCCTGGGGGCCAGGGTGGACATTCAACACGGGTTCATCCAGATTGAGGCGGAGCAGCTGACAGGAACACAGATTTACCTGGATGTAGTCAGCGTGGGGGCTACCGTCAACTTGATGCTGGCTGCGGTAACTGCCCGGGGGAAAACTGTCCTGGAGAACGTGGCCAAAGAACCGGAAATCGTGGATATTGCCAACTTTTTAAACGCCATGGGCGCCGATATTGTGGGCGCCGGTACGGATGAAATTAAAATCTGCGGAGTCAAAAAACTTCAGGGGACGGCCCACATGGTCATTCCAGACCGCATAGAGGCCGGCACTTTTATTATGGCTGCGGCCAGCACCAATGGGAACGTGCTGGTCAAGGAAGTTATTCCCAAGCACCTGGAATCAGTTACCGCCAAATTGAAGGAGCTGGGGGTGGACCTGGAGGTGGGAGAAGACTGGATTCATGTGAAGGGATGTTCCTGCCCCCAACCCATTAACATTAAGACCTTCCCTTACCCCGGGCTGCCTACGGACCTTCAGGCGCTGTTCATGCCGATCATGACCCGGGCCAGGGGAACCAGCGTCATTACCGAAAATGTTTTTGAGGGCAGGTTTAAACACGTGGATGAGCTGAAGCGGATGGGAGCCAATATCCGGGTGGACGGAAGGTCCGCCATCGTGGAAGGAGGCTGCGGCCTGACCGGTGCCCCGGTGAAAGCAACGGACCTTAGAGCCGGCGCAGCTCTGATTATCGCCGGGCTGCTGGCAGAAGGTGAAACCGCAGTCAGCGGAATTGAGCATATCGACCGGGGATACGAAAAAATCGAGGAAAAATTTAACAGGATCGGAGCAGGAATAAAAAGAGTTCGGCAGGAGTAGTTTAAGGTAGTATGTTTTTTTAGGAAGGACATTCTGCTTTGAAACTATATCTGGTGAGACACGGCTGTACAGAGGCCAACAAAGAAAATCGTTTTCAGGGGTGTATAGACTATCCCTTAAGCCTGACGGGTAAGCAGGAAGCGCAGCAGACCTCATGCCGTCTGGCTTCCCTTTCTATTGATGCGGTTTACAGCAGTCCCCTGCGCCGTGCCTACGACACTGCAGAAATCATTGCCCGGCCCCATAACCAGGAGGTTCGGGTTTTAAGCTCTTTAACGGAATTTAGCTGGGGTATTTTGGAGGGGCTGACCGGAGAGCAGATTCAAAGGGAGCACCCGGACCTGGCTTACAGCCTGAGAAGAGGCTTCCAAAGGGGCTCCATCCCCGGACAGGAACCCTTTGATATCTTCTGGAACCGGGTGATACGAACCATCAACTTTTTCTGCGGGGCTTTTGTCGGGAAAAAGGTGCTGCTGGTCAGTCATGGAAGATTTTTAAATGCTTTCATGGTGGGGTTTCTGGGAATGCACCCAAAAAAAAGCTGGCCTTTCCGCTTTTCCCACGGTTCAATTTCTCTTCTGGAGATGAACCGGGAGGGCAGGAGGGTCTTGATTTATTTTAATGATACCTGCCACCTGAAAAGAGAAGAATGAACAAGCAAAATAAATGGTTAAAATTAATATCCCACGATACGTTAAACTTCCTTAATAATAATAGAGTTCCCGGGACTGTTATTGTCCTTTCTACCAAAATTTGATATAATCAACCTACATTACTGCAGGTAAGGCTAAGCAGTGACCAGGATACATGAGCAGAATAGATAATTTTAGTTAAAAAAAGCATGTTCTCTGTTTAGCTTCAGTGAACGTGCGCAGGCGAGGTGGATAAACGTGGACTCTTATGATAACTATCAGCGAAAATCCGGGAGAAATAGAATTTTCCCGTATATTGCCATGATTATTATCGGAGTTTTCCTTGGCGGTTTACTGGTATCATACTGTCTACCGGATATTTTGGACCGGAGAGAAGCATTGAATGGGGACAGGCCCCCTGTGGATTGGGAATCTCCCGGGGCAGCGGAAGATGATTACCATGAATACCAGAGAACCTCTGTGGTTCAGGCGGCGGAAAAGATTACCCCCACAGTCGTGGGTATTACCAGCATGGCTACTGCACATGACTTCTTCCAGGGAAGAACCCGGCTGCAGGAAACAGCCACCGGCTCCGGGGTAATTATTGATTCCAACGGTTATATTGCCACCAACAATCATGTGATTGACAATGCAGAAGAGCTTTTGGTTACTCTGGCGGATGGAGAGGAAGTTGCCGCGGAGGTAGTGGGCACAGATCCTGCAACGGACCTGGCGGTCATAAAGATTAACAGGACCGGCCTTCCGGCGGCCGGTTTTAGCGATTCCGATCAGCTGCAGGTAGGGGAGCTGGCCATTGCCATCGGGAATCCCCTGGGCCTGGCTTTTCAGCAGTCAGTGACGGTGGGAGTCGTCAGTGCCCTGGACCGCTCTATCCGTATTGGAGAGCAGACGTTTTCTTTCATTCAGACGGATGCCGCCATCAATGCCGGAAACAGCGGAGGCCCCCTGGTCAATGCAGCAGGGGACGTAATTGGAATTAATACCGCCAAAATTAATGTGCCAGGGGTTGAAGGTATGGGATTTGCCATTCCCAGCAATACCGTCAAGAAAATTGTCAATGATTTAATTGAACACGGCAGAATCATACGTCCCTGGATTGGAGTGGTGATTCGGGAGCTGGATGAGAATACTGCAGCGGAACTGGGGTTAACCCCGGGACAGGGATTAATTGTCGAGGAAATCGTGGATGGCGGACCGGCCCAAAAGGCAGGTATGCAGGCGGGAGATGTCATTTTAGAAATTGATGGCAAACAAATTCAGAACCTGAACCGTCTCCGGGAGGTGGTCCACCAGTATGAAGTGGGCCAGGTGGTAACCATTAAAATTTTCAGAAATGGCGAAGAACAGGAAATAGAACTGACCTTTGAAGAAATGCCGTAATGGTAGGACTATGTAATTCAGGTTTTTTTACTGGCCGTCATCATCACTCTCTGCGGCAGGGTCTTGGTGCCGTAACCCCATAACGTAGGGGAATAAATAGGAAACGTAACGATTGGAGAAAGGCATGGGCTATGCAGTTTAAAATAATAACCGTGGGCAGGCTCAAGGAAAAATATGTACAGCAGGGGGTTTCAGATTATTTGAAACGCCTGAGAAAGTATGCCCGAATTGATATCCTTGAGGTGATGGACGAGAAGATTCCGGAAAAGGTTTCTGCTGCCCGGGAAGAAATATGCATGCAAAAAGAAGGAGAAAGGGTCCTGAAACTGCTGGACCCCGACTCCTTCTTCATTGTACTGGCAGTGGAAGGGCACCTCCTTTCTTCAGAAGAACTGGCGGGCCAGCTGGAACGGTGTGCCCTGCAGGGAAGGAGTAAAATCTCTTTTGCGGTGGGAGGGGCCCTGGGGCTTTCCCCCGAAGTAAAGACAAGAGCTGACCTGCTGCTCTCTTTTTCCCCACTGACCTTTCCCCATCAGCTGATGAGACTGATCCTTTTAGAACAGCTGTACCGGGCATTTAAAATAAACCGGGGGGAACCTTATCATCGCTGAGCATACAGCGGCTTCTTCCCAGAGAGGTAAACCGTATGATGGCGGGTGATTGTGAAGGATCCAGGGATTCCATGGAACATAATAAACCGTAATAACGGCTGCATCCCGGAAAGGAAAAGCGGGAGTTTGAACCAAACGCAAAGGAAAGGGGAGGAAGCCATGAAAAAAGACAAAAAGGAAAGCCCCGACAAAAAAACGGAACCGGTAACCTGCTGTCTCTCTAAAGACCAGGTAAACCTCAGGGCCGCCAGGGGATGGATGAAGTATTACTCCCGAAAGGGGCTGGAGGGAAATCTATGCCCCAATAAACGAACCACGCTGCGTCTTTTCGGGGGGAAGGGGAAAAAATAGCTTCTTCATGACTTTTTGAAGTTAACCCGGGTCTCTGCTGAAGAGTACCGGACACTATATATCTAAATAAGCTCCCTGAAGAACCTGAAATCGGCCTCACAGCACATAATATGCCCTGAGGCGGTGTCAGCCTTTTTGAGATGGGCGGTTATTTTTGATACAATATATACGAAGGTGTAAGACGCTGGCAGGAACAGCGTCTTTTTAATGAAAAATGAACAGGAGATGATGATTTTGGAACCGGACAGTGACCAGACAAAGGAAATGAAGAAAGAGGTAAAGAAAATTGTGGAGAAGGAGAACGTCAGGTTTATTCGGCTGCAGTTTACAGATATTTTTGGCCAGTTAAAAAACGTTTCAATTAACTCCAAACAGCTGGATAATGCCCTGGACAATCAGATTATGTTTGATGGGTCTTCCATTAAGGGATTTGCCCGGGTGGAAGAATCCGACATGTTTCTGGCCCCGGACCCCTCCACCTTTACCATATTCCCCTGGAGGTCCCGGAAAGGGACTAAGACCGCACGATTAATCTGTGACGTTCATACTCCGGAGGGGGAGGCCTTTGAAGGCTGTCCACGGAGTGTCATGAAAAAGGTTTTAAAGGAACTTAAAAGCATGGGCTATGAGCTTTTCATGGGACCGGAAGTGGAGTTTTTTCTTTTTGAGACGGATGAAAACGGCGTGCGCAGCACCCGCACCCATGATAAAGCCGGATATTTCGACCTGGCTCCTTATGACCTGGGTGAAGATGCCCGGAGAGACATATGCCTGACCCTGGAAGAGATGGGCTTTGAAATCGAAGCTTCACACCATGAAGTGGCACCGGGGCAGCACGAGGTGGACTTCAAATACAGTGACGCTCTAACTGCAGCAGACAATGTTTCCACGTTTAAACTGGTGGTAAAAACCATAGCGAAGGAACATGGATTGCATGCAACCTTTATGCCTAAACCCCTGGCTGATGAAAACGGAAACTGCATGCACTTGAACCAGTCTCTGTTCAAAGATGGAGAAAATACCTTTCACTGCCCTGAGGATGAAAAGGGATTGAGCCAGGATGCTTATTATTATATCGGAGGCCTTTTAAAACATGCCCGGGAGTTTTCCGCCATTACCAATCCCACGGTAAATTCGTATAAGCGGCTGATGCCCGGCTTTGAGGCTCCAACCCATATTGCCTGGGCCGAAGGGAACCGAAGTCCGCTGGTAAGAATCCCCGCCAGCCGCGGGGAGGGCACCCGGATTGAGCTGAGGAATCCGGACGCCATGGCCAATCACTACCTGGCTTTTGCCGCTGTTTTAAAAGCGGGGATGGAGGGAATAAAGAATAAAATTTCTCCTCCAGAATGCTGCTCAGAAAATATGTATGATCTGGATGGAAAAACCCAGAAGAACCGGGGGATCATGAAGTTTCCCGAAAACTTAAATGAAGCCCTGCAGGAATTAAAAAACAGCTCCCTGATGAAAGAAACCCTGGGAGAACACATACTAAATATATACCTTACGGTCAAAGGCTGGGAGTGGAAGCAGTACAGCAAAGCGGTTCACCAGTGGGAACTAAACCGCTATATGGACCTGTAAACACTGACAAAATATCCAGAGATAGAATATTTTAATGCCCGATGAAGGATAATACAGGAAAAGAAATCAAAAAATTGGATTTTTAGAAAAGGAATTTGAGGAAAATTGTAGTATAATTACACATAAAGGCAACGAGGTCAGGCTTGAAATTTTAAGCCTGACCCGTTAGGAGGTGAAGTATGATAATAAAAAGACTTGAAGTAGGCGGCTTTATGTCCAACTGCTATATTGTCGGGTGCCCAAAGACCAATGAAGGCATCGTGATTGATCCGGGGGCTGAACCGGAAGTGATTATGGCGGCTCTGGAAGAAGAGAATTTAACGGTAAAATATATTATAAACACTCATGGTCATATTGACCATATCGGTGCCGTAAAAGAAATTCGGGAAAAGACCGGAGCCCCGGTTGTGATGCATAAAGAGGACGCCCCTCTTTTTGAAAATCCCCACGAGAACCTTTCCATGTTTGTAGGGTCCCAGCTGACCCTGGACCCCCCGGAAAAAATCGTGGAAGAGGGCGACACCATAACCTTCGGCAGTGGTCATGCCCTGAAGGTAATTCATACCCCGGGACACACCCGGGGAGGGATGAGCCTGCACATGAACGGTAAAGTATTTACCGGTGACACACTTTTCGCAGCTTCCATCGGCAGGTCCGACCTTCCCGGTGGAAACCACCGGCAGCTGATTAATGCCATTAAGGAAAAATTATTCCCCCTGGGGGATGATACCGTTGTATATCCTGGCCACGGCCCGGAAAGCTCCATAGGAAGGGAAAAGAAAGTCAATCCTTTCCTGCGGTAACGCACTAAAACCATGGAAGCGGCACCGGCGGGCGGCACCGCACCGGGGACGGTTGTGCGCAACGAAGGCGCATGCTACAGCGGGCTGCAGTGCTACAGTCGGGACGGTTCTCCATTGTCCATTTATAAAATATAAAATTTTCAAAGCTAAAGGCCTGTTCCATTTTTCGGAACCGGCCTTTTTAGTGCAGGACATGGGTGATAGCCTGGCGGTGACAATTCAATTGCTGCGACAATGGAGAACCGTCCCCGGTGTCGCAAAGCCGGAAAGCCGACAGCGGGGACAGGCTGTGTGCTAACCTGAATGTGTGCTACCTGAACCAGGGAAGCTGAGGAATTGGCCAGGGCCACCTGGGCTGCTCCGGCTCCACGTGGGGACAAATTTCTTCTCCGCATTCCTCCCGGGGTTCCGTGCCCCTTATAAAGATTTCGCTGGTGGTTGGCCCGGTACAGCGGCTGCTCTGTATCAGCCCGGTCTCCTCACAGAGGGTTACCCGGATAATTCCATCGGGAACGGGAAACTCCTGGGGAGAATAATCCCGAAGAGCCTCTGCCATAAAGTTGGCCCAGATGGGAGCTGCCACCCGGCCTCCCGTTTCCCCTGCCCCTAAAGACCTGCCGTGGTCGTCTCCCACATACACGCTGGCCACCAGCTGGGGGGTATAACCTACCATGTATAAGCTGTTGGGGCCGCTGGAGGTTCCGGTTTTCCCGGCAGCGGGCCGGTTGAAAATATTGTGAACGGGGGAGGCAGTTCCCTGAGGACCCAGCACTCCCTTCAGAATGTCTGTTAAAATGTAAGCCGCCCGTTCATCCAGCACTATCGTTTGATTGTTTTCCGCCTCCCACAATACCCGTCCCCGGTGGTCTGTGACCCGGGTGACCAGGACCGGTTCCGAGGCAATGCCCCGATTGGCCAGGGGGATAAAAGCCGAGGCCATTTCCAGCGCGGTCACCTCATAGGTGCCCAGGGCCAGGGAAGGAAGGGGAGACATCCTGCTTTTTATTCCCATCTTCTGTGCATATTCCATGGTTTTTTCAGGCCCGATATCCATATGCACTTTTACGGCGCTGACGTTGCAGGATTTTGTCACCGCTTCCCGCAGGGTCAGGTGGCGGTGGTGAAAATCTCCCCCGTAATCCGTGGGTTCATAGTTTTTGTCAGAACCGGGAATGGGTATGGAGATAGGTTCACATAAGATTTTAGATGCGGCGGTATATCCTGACTCCAGGGCGGCAGCATAAAGAAAGGGTTTAAAAGCCGAGCCCGGCTGACGCCTGCTGCCTGCAGCCCTGTTTACATTGCTTTCCTGGAAATCCAGGCCTCCCACCAGGGCCCGTACATGTCCATTGGTGGGGTCTACGGCCACCAGGGATCCCTGGGGCTGACGGATTCCCTGTTCATCCACATAGCTGCCGGCATACCCCTCCAGTCCCTCCCGCAGGGCTTTTTCTGCCGCTCTCTGCATGGAGGGGTCCAGGGTGGTGTATATGTTCAGGCCCATCCGATAGATGTCCTCCCGTTCTAATTCCAACCGGCCCACCAGGTGATGATTCACTATATAATCAATAAAATACGCTGCGGGTCGTTCCCTTCTGGCAGGGGAGCTGCGAAAAATAAGCTCCTGTTCCAGGGCATCCTGCTTCTGCTGCGGCGTGATATACTCCTGCTCCACCATGCGGCTCAGCACGTGTTCCTGCCTGCGCCGGGAGGCCTCCTCATTTCCCTCAATCAGCGGCGAATAATAGCCGGGCCCCCGGGGAATTCCAGCCATCAAGGCCGCCTCCGCCAGGGTCAGCTCATGTACGGACTTATCAAATAAATGCCTGGAAGCCGCTTCCACTCCGTAGTTCCCGTGGCCAAAGTAAATGATATTCAAGTACTCATTTAAAATTTCATCCTTGGTATACGTCCTCTCCAGGTGAAGGGTCAGGATCAGTTCCTCTGCCTTGCGATGGAAGGTGCGGTCGTGGGTTAAAAACCGGTTTTTTGCCAGCTGCTGGGTGATGGTACTGCCCCCCTCCACCACCCGCCCGCTTTGAATATTTCTCAGGGCAGCCCTTCCGATGGAGATTAAATTAACTCCAAAGTGGTCGTAAAAGTAGGCATCCTCCACGGCAATCACCGCCTGCTGCAGTTCCAGCGGGATTTCCTCCAGGGGCACAATAATGCGGTTTTCTACAGCCATAAAGGTCAGGGGATCACCATATTTATCATAAAAGGTGCTGGTCAGGGCGATTTCCCCGTCGGGCAGACCGTCCATGGATAGAATGGAATAAAAAATATAAGCAGCTCCCACGCTTCCGGCCATGAACACCAGGACAAAGGTTAAAACGATGATTTTAAATAAAGAGATTCTTCGCTTGGCCATAATCATATATGCTCCTGTTCTATAAAAAAACCTTTAAAAGGTTGTTCTTTCAAGTATTATAAAAAATATATTGTACCCTGTACATATTATACCATAATCTACAACCACCTCATTTTCGGACTGCCTGCAGGCAGTAGAGGAAAAGCGGGGTTTTTGAATATTATCATTTCTAAACAATAGTTTTCTATACAAAAGGAAGGATTTCTGTTCCCAATAACAAATATAACTAGTAATACCTGTTTTTATTTAAAAAACGTTTACTGGAGGATTTTTATGCTGCCCCTGAAAACCGCGGATTTAATTCAACGCCTGGCGGAGTATTCCTTTTTTGATTGGGACCAGGAACAGGATGATAAGCTCTCTATTAATCTGGGGATGTCCCCTGAAATTCTGGAAACCCTGGAGGTTCCAAACTTTTATGATTCCTGGGGTTATGAAGCGGTAAATAACGTAAATGCTCCTCTTTCCCTGGAGGTTAAGCAGTGGAGGCTTTTGGAGGAACAGTTTTTTTCCTGGCTGAAAAAGGCAGAACCCGTATTCCTCCCGGATTCCGGTGCTATTGTAACTCCCAACCTTTGTGATTACTGGTTTCCCCACGGGTCTCACTTTCCTATGAAGCTTCCCAAGGGAAAAACCTGGGAAAAAGCGGATCACCATCGCTATGCCCTGCTGCTGGCCCAGGCGGGAGTGGTTGACCTGGGAACTCCCCGGTGCAGGCAGGATTACCGGGGGGCCGTGGTGGAAAACTTTGAAGAATTTTTAGTGCTGGGTAAAATGGCCACCCGAAAGTTTCAACTGCTGTTTTTTGCTGACGGCGACCGGGTCTATAAGATTACGGAATATTTAACGGTTACTCTGGAGATGAGGGATGAGGAAGCCTACCGAGAGGTAAAGAAAAATCTTACGGCTCTGCTGAACCCCCTGATTCTCTACGAAGCCCCTGTTTAAAAGGAAACGAAATTTCCGGGGTTTTCTTTTATCCTCCCGGAAATTTGTTTATTTTTTGACGTCTTTTTGGTATAATTGCATATGTATTTGTTTGCATTGGACAATTATACTCTGTGTAGGAAAGAAGGTGCTGTGATAGATGATACCTGTACCCACAAAATTTAAAATTGTGGCCGGCGCGGCGGAAGGAGAGCACAGGCTTACCGCCTTTGACCATGCCCTGCTGAAAGCCGGCATTGCCAATATAAACCTGGTCAGGATCAGCAGTATTTTGCCCCCCGGTGCTCAGCAGGACCAGGATTTGGACATTGCCCCCGGAACTCTGGCACCTACGGCTTATGGTTCCATCTGTTCGGAAACTCCCGGCAAGAAAATAGCTGCGGCCGTAGGAGTGGGACTTTCCCCGGATACCTTTGGAGTGATTATGGAGTTTGCCGGAGAGTGCGGCAAAGAGGAGGCAGAGGCCCGGATTACCTCCATGATTGCGGAGGCCTTCAGGATCAGGAACCTGCCCCTGAAGGAGATCAGGATAAAATCAGTGGAGCACGTGGTAGAAAAAACAGCTTCTGCCCTGGCGGCAGTGGTCCTGGGCTACTAGCCGGGCTTTTTTTCTGTTACGGGGTCTCCGGACCACGCAGATATATAACTATATACAGGAAGGAACGTATAACATGGAACTGTGGTACACCGAAAAACAAACCCCCCACCTGGGTATTACCTGCCAGGTAAAGGAAACTCTCTGTACCAAAATGACGGCCTTTCAGGAACTGGCGATACTGGATACCCTGCAGTTTGGCAAAATGCTGGTGCTGGACGGAATGGTCCAGACTACCGTGCAGGACGAGTTTGTATATCACGAAATGATCAGCCATGTCCCCCTGGTTACCCATCCCAATCCGGAAAAAGTGCTGGTGATTGGGGGAGGAGACGGGGGAACCATAAAGCAGATTATCAAGCACCCGGAGGTTACCCGGGCAGTGCTGGTAGAAATAGATGAAGAAGTGGTAAACACCTGTCGGGAATACCTGCCGGAAATCAGCGGAGGTGCCCTGGAGGACCCCCGGGTAGAGGTTATTATTACCGATGGACTGGAGTATGTAAAATCCTGCAGGGAGGAATTTGATGTGATCCTGGTGGATTCCACGGAGCCGGTGGGACCGGCGGTGGGGTTGTTCACCGGGGAGTTTTATCAGAATATTTCTGAGGCCCTGAAACCCCAGGGAATCATGGTGGCCCAGACGGAATCCCCCTTTTACAACGGGGACCTGATTCATTCCGTCACCCAAAGAATACAAAAGGTATTTCCCCTGACCCGGCTGTACCTGGCCGCGGTGCCCACGTACCCCAGCGGGCTGTGGAGCTTTACCCTGGGTTCAAAGGTCCATGACCCTTTGAAAGTCAAGGCCTTTAAAGAACTGGACACCCGGTACTATTCCCCGGAACTCCACAAGAGTTCCTTTGTGCTGCCGGGATTTGTGAGAGAACTGATGGAGGAAAAGTAGAGTGAATTTTTTACACCGCCTGGAAAATGAACAGGGCTTTATGGAATCCAGCCTGGACTATGAAGGGTCCAGGGTGGTGCTGTTCGGTGCCCCTATGGATTATACCGCCAGCTTTCGGCCCGGTTCCCGCATGGCCCCCGGTGCCATTCGCCGGGTTTCCCGGGTTTTGGAGGAGCACAGCATGACCCTGGGGAAAGACCTGCGGGAGGTCTCCTTTTTTGACGGCGGTGACCTGGCTCTCCCCTTTGGAAATGTGGATAAAAGCCTGCAGATTATTGAAAAGGCCTGGGAAAACCTCCTGAAAGACGGCAAACTGCCCCTGATGATGGGAGGGGAGCACCTGGTGACCTATCCTGCGGTAAAGGCCGCAGCCTCTCTGTATCCGGACTTGGCCCTGCTGCAGCTGGATGCCCATGCGGATTTAAGGCCCCATTACCTGGGGGAGGAAAACAGCCATGCCTCGGTGATGAACCGGATTTACCGGGAGACGGGAGTAGAAGACATTTACCAGCTGGGGATCCGGTCTGCCACTGCACAGGAACTGGCCTTTGCCCGGCAGAACACCCGATTTTTCCCCGGCGATGTAGTAAAGCCGCTGGAGATAATCAAGGCTGAACTGAACCAGCGTCCCTTATATGTAACTTTGGATATAGATGTGGTAGACCCGGCATATGCACCGGGGACAGGCACGCCGGAACCCGGCGGGTGCAGTTCCCGGGAGATCCTGGAGGTCGTATCCAGGCTGGAGGGCCTGAGGATTGTGGGCTTTGACCTGGTGGAGGTGGCGCCGGATTACGATTCGGGCCAGATTACTTCTCTGTTGGCCGCAAAAATTATAAGGGAGATAATTCTTGCCCACGGCTAAAAAAGGAAGGGTGATTTTTTTATGACCAAGTACATTTTTGTTACCGGCGGTGTGGTTTCTTCCCTGGGCAAAGGTATAACTGCCGCTTCCCTGGGCCGCCTGCTGAAAAACCGGGGACTGAAGGTAACCATTCAGAAGTTTGACCCCTACATCAACTTTGACCCTGGAACCATGAGCCCTTACCAGCACGGAGAAGTCTATGTGACCGATGACGGCGGGGAAACCGACCTGGATTTAGGGCACTATGAGCGGTTTATTGATATCAACCTGACCAGAAACAGCAACGTTACCACCGGAAAGGTGTACTGGTCGGTGATTACCAAGGAACGGAAGGGCGAATACCTGGGAGGCACTGTCCAGGTGATACCTCATATCACCGATGAAATTAAAGCCCGCATTAAGGTGGCCGCCCGGGAAGACGACCTTGATGTGGTGATTACGGAAATCGGCGGCACCGTGGGGGACATCGAGGGGCTTCCCTTCCTGGAAGCCATCCGCCAGATGAAAGTGGAGGTGGGCCGAAACTCAGTGATGTATATCCATGTCACCCTGATCCCCTACCTGGAAATGGGGGGAGAATTAAAAACCAAGCCCACCCAGCACAGCGTAAAAGAACTTCGGAGCATCGGGATTCAGCCGGACATTATTGTCTGCCGCACCGAGAAGCCCCTGGCCCGGGACCTGAAGGAAAAGATTGCGCTGTTCTGCGATACTGACTACGAAGCGGTGATTGAAAACCTGGACGTGGAAAGCCTTTACCAGGTGCCTTTGATGATGAGAAAAGAGGGCCTGGACGACATCGTGGTGGAAAAATTGAAACTGGAATGCGGTCCCCCGGAGCTGGTGGAATGGGAAAGGCTGGTGGATCGCATAGAAAAGATAAAAGAAACCCCTCCGGTAAATATTGCCCTGGTGGGCAAATACGTGACGCTGCATGACGCATATCTCAGCGTGGCGGAGGCCCTGAACCATGCGGGCATAGATAACGGTGCCCAGGTAAAAATAAAATGGGTCCATGCCGAGGAGCTGGAACAGGACCCTGGAGCCCCCTGTCTTGAAGGGGTGGACGGAATCCTGGTACCCGGCGGTTTCGGAAGCCGGGGAATCGAAGGGAAAATTAAAGCGGTCCAGTATGCCCGGGAAAACCGGATTCCTTTTTTGGGAGTCTGCCTGGGGCTGCACTGTGCCGTGGTGGAATTTGCCCGCAATGTGCTGGGCATGAAAGGTGCCCACAGCTCGGAAATTGATCCCCAAACCCCCTACCCGGTCATCGACCTTCTGCCGGAGCAGAAAAAGGTCACCGATAAGGGAGGAACCATGCGCCTGGGAAGCTACCCCTGCGTGCTTCAGGAGGGGACCTCTGCTCATCAAGCCTATGGATGTGAAAAAATTGAGGAACGGCACCGCCACCGCTATGAGCTGAACAACAACTTCCGGGAGGACCTGGAGAAAGGCGGCATGGTCTTCAGCGGGATTTCACCGGATAACAGGCTGGTGGAAATTATCGAGGTAAAGGACCACCCCTGGTACGTGGCCACCCAGTTTCATCCGGAATTTAAGTCCCGCCCCAATAATCCGCAGCCGCTTTTCAGAAACTTTGTGCAGAGCGCCCTGCAGTATCGGAAAAACCAAAAAGCGTAACCGTTGAGTGAACATGAAAACATCATGCGACATGGGGAACCGTTTTCCTTTTTGTATGGGGAAAGCCCTGGAAATGTCGCTCTTTTTCTTATCACCAGAGTATGGTGACCATCCTTTGTGAGCAGCTGTCCCACAGGGCAGCTTTACCGGGCTCCAAAGGAACGGGTATTTCCGGCGGATGACTCCGTCAGGTAATTTTGTAGTATTATCTAGTATTATCCAGCAAGAAAAAAGTTTTAAAGAAGCCAGGTAGTTATTGGACCTGGGAACAAGGAAGTGAAAAAAATGGACGGTAAAAAAATATTTACCGCAGTAATTTTGGCAGTGATTGTGATTGCCCTGTTCTTTACGGTCAGGGACGCTTTCTTCTGGAGAGAACAGCGGTCTGCTCCCCGGGACCGGAGAGGGCAGGTGGGCCTGATTTATGTGGAGGGCCCTATATCCGGGGGCAGGACCCAGGGAAGCGGCCTCATGGCTTCCCGGGGAATGGATTATATCCTGGAGCACCTGCGGGAAGCCCGTTTAACCCCCGGGGTAGAGGCAGTGGTGATCCGGGTGAACAGTCCCGGAGGAACCGCCTCAGCTACCCAGGAAATTCACAGTGAAATCTTAAAGATCCGGGAGGAAGGCAAAGTGGTGGTGGTATCCATGTCCGACATGGCGGCCTCCGGCGGCTACTATCTTGCGGCGGCGGCGGACCACATTATGGCCAATCCCGGCACCACCACCGGCAGCATCGGTGTAATTCTTCAACACACCAACCTGGAGGAACTGCTGGACAACATCGGCGTGGAATTCGAAACCATCAAAAGCGGAGAGCACAAAGATATGGGAGACATCTCCCGGGCATTGACCCCGGAGGAAAGGGAAATTCTTCAGTCCTTTTCCCAGGACGTATATGAACAGTTTGTGGAGGCGGTGGCCAGCGGCAGAAATATGTCCAGGGAACAGGTGCTGGAACTGGCAGACGGCAGGATTTTTACCGGCCGTCAGGCGCTGGAACTGGGCCTGGTGGATGAGCTGGGGAATCTGTATGACGCCCTGGATCGGGCGGCGGAACTTTCCGGTATAGAAGATCCCATGGTTGTGGAGTTCGGCCGGCTTACCTTTTGGGATTACTTCTGGGGAAGTTCTCTGCAAAATGATAACTATACCCGATACCTGATGGAAAATTTGAGCTTATTTCGGGTGATTAAAGGAGTGGAGATGCAGTAATGGGCAGTTTTTTAGATGACGTTTATGACATTTTGTTTAAGCCCTCCCGGGGCATGGAAAAAGTGAGCCGGGAGAAAAATATCTGGCAGGGGTTCCTGGTATACCTGGTAGTATCCGTTATTGTTACTCTTTCCAACACTGCCAGCCAGGCAGGTCAAATGATTGAGGAATTCAGAGGTTTTCCTGTGTCCCCGGAACTGATGGAGGGGATGGCCCGGTTTATGCCCTTTCTTAACCTGCCCTTAATCCCCCTGTACTTTTTTCTATTCACCGCGGTTTTGCACCTGACGGTGGAACTTTTAGGGGGAGAAGGACGGATTTCCCGGCTGGGTGCGGTTTTGGGTTATGGACATATTCCCTATATATTCATGCTCCCCGTAAGCCTGGCAGCCCGATATTTTCCCTTTAATCCCACGGGATTCTTTTCCCTGGCCATATCGATCTGGGCCCTGGTGCTGAAGGTCAATGGAATTCGTAACGTTTACAACATTTCCTTGGGCCGTGCGCTGGTATCCTACTTTCTGCCCTTTATTTTCCTCTTTGGGCTTCTGGTGCTATTTCTGCTGCTTGCAGGGATTTTACTGGGTCCCTTCCTGGCAGAATTAATGTAGTTGGCTGACTAAGAATGGGAAGCCCTATCAGCCACTCTGAAACCAATCATCTGATTTTTACCAAAATTCTCCCGCCTGTCCTATATTTCCTTGCTTTTGCATATAGATGAAAACAGGCAGCAAAAAATTCGACAAAGGGCCTGTTAGAGAGATTAGGGGAGGTTTTTTATCCAATGGAAGCTTTTACCCTTGTTTTCAAAAGTTGACAACTGGAAAATCTCCCGTTATAATTAATTGTTGTAATCTACAACAGGGGGGTTTTTTCATGAGCATATACCGACCGGGAAAAATACTGGGAACTTTCAAAGTCTCTGACGAGGGAGATTACAGTCTGGAATTTCTCAGGCTTTTAAAAATTCACGATATTACCCTGGACCCTTCGGATGAAGGGACCATTCTATGGGAAGGGGAAGGCTTCATGGTAAGAAGCTGCAGCACCCTGGATAAAAAATACATTATAGAATTTTTTAATGAAAACGAAAAGAAGGTTACGGTGATTTTACGGAAGGACTTTCCCCACCACCACCGCCCCTTAGATATCGTGGGCACCGCGGAGGTAGCGGCCATGCTGGGCTGGAGCCCAAAAAAGGTCAGCGTATACCGCCAGAGGGGTAAGCTTCCGCAGCCTATTTACGAGCTGAAGATGGGTCCGGTATGGAAGAAAGAAGATGTGGAACGCTGGGCCATTGAACAGGGCTTGATTAAGAAAATTATTAAGTTTTGCTAAAGGCTTTACTTCTCTTTTGAATCGGCAGGGAACAATTGGTATAATTATATCAGGAGCACCGGATACCAGAGGCTCTCACAGGCAGTATTTAATATTACATAACATTTTTGTACCCAGGGCTTTATAAATTCCATTATATCCCATGGGGGTTTTTTTATGAGCGGTGACAAAATAATACTGGTGGCGGATGACCAGGAGGGAATCCGGGCTCTTTTAAAAGAAATTCTGCAGGAGTTCTACACCGTATTGGAGGCCAAAAACGGTGCAGAGGCCCTGGGAATTATAAAAGAGCGGCGGGTGCACCTGGTGCTGCTGGACGTTAAAATGTCAGGGATGTGCGGCCTGGAAACTTTGAGCTCGATGAAGGAAGTAAAGCCAGATATCAAGGTTTTGATGATGACAGGCTATGGCGACCCGGAAACTCTTTCCCAGGTTACGGAGAGGGGAGCCATGGGATGCTTAACCAAACCCTTTGAAATCCAGGAAATGCTGGACAAAATTAGCCTGGCTCTAAGAGATGAAGAAGAATAAACCCGTTAATTCCTTTTATAAATTAAATCTAAGGAGGCGCCATAGATATGTTAATTACTTTGAAGGAGATGTTGGGAGAGGCTCAGAAAAACGGATACGCCGTGGGGGCCTTTAATACCAACAACATGGAAATTGTTCAGGCCATCGTGGAGTCGGCAGAGGAGGAAAGGGCCCCGGTGATCTTACAGGCCAGCCAGGGAGGATTAAAATATGCGGGAATTCAGTATATTGTGGCCATGGTCAAGGCCGCTGCTGAACAGGCTTCGGTCCCTGTGGCGCTGCACCTGGATCATGGGACCAGTTTTGAACAGATTATGCAGTGCATCCGCCATGGTTTTAGTTCCGTCATGATTGATGGTTCCAAGCTTCCCCTGGAGGAAAACATCGCCCTGACTGCCAGGGTGGTGGAGGCAGCCTCTGCGGTAGGAGTTTCTGTGGAAGGGGAACTGGGGAAAATCGGCGGTACCGAGGATGATATTACCGTAGACGAAAAGGATGCTCTTTTTACCAACCCCGAGGAAGCCTCCCTGTTTGTGGAAAAAAGCGGGGTAGATGCCCTGGCCATTGCCATCGGTACAGCCCACGGGCCCTACAAGGGAGAGCCAAAGCTGGACTTTGACCGGCTGGGGGAGATTAAAAAAAGAGTAGCCATTCCCCTGGTGCTGCACGGGGCCTCCGGGGTTCCTGACGCCAGCATCTGCAGGGCCATTGAGATGGGGATCTGCAAGATTAATATTGATACCGATATTCGACAGGCCTTTGCCCGGGGGGTGAGCCGGGTGCTGGCAGAGACTCCCCAGGAATATGACCCCCGAAAAATCCTTGGCCCCGCAAAGGTGGAGATGAAAGAAGTCATTAAAACAAAAATGAGGCTTTTCAAGTGTTCGGCCAAAGCATAAAAGGCCGGAGCTTATAAAATGAATCAGAATAAATGAAGGAATCTTATTGGAACGGTAATGGTTTCAGAAACATTGTTACATACTATCTGTAGATAATACTGTTTAGCCTGTAAAATGATTTTTTATTATTTTCATCCTTCTGATGGTGCAGCGCTTTTTGCTGCATGAATGTCCAAGAAGAAAAACCGCAAGTAGAAAAGAAAATTTAAAGATGGGAAGGTGAAAGGAATTGAAGCTTTTCCTGGATACCGCTAATTTGGAAGAAATACGGACGGCTGCCGGATGGGGAGTCATTTCAGGAGTTACCACCAATCCCAGCCTGATTGCCAGGGAAGAAGGGGATTTTCAGGGGATTGTAAAGGAAATTACCACCCTGGTTCCGGGCCCCGTCAGTGCTGAAGTACTCAGCCTGAAAGGCGAGGATATGGTGGAAGAGGCCAGAAAGCTGGCGGAGATGGCTCCCAACGTGGTGATTAAAATTCCCATGACCGATGAGGGCATGAAAGCAGTGAGCGTATTGGCCCCGGAGGGGATAAAGACCAACGTTACCCTGCTGTTTTCGTTGAACCAGGCCCTGCTGGCGGCCAATGTTGGGGCTACCTATGTCAGTCCCTTTATCGGCCGGCTGGATGACATAGGCCATGCCGGAGTGGAGCTGGTTCGGGAGATTGTAGAAGTGTACAACTACTACGGTTATGAAACAGAAATTATTGCTGCCAGCATCCGGCACCCTCTTCATGTAACGGAAGTGGCCCGGGCCGGAGCAGACATAGCTACCATACCCTTTACGGTTTTGCGGCAGATGTTTCAGCATCCCCTGACGGATGCAGGCGTAGAAAAGTTTCTGGAAGACTGGCAGAAATCCGGAAGATGAAGACCGGGAAATAAAATCTGAGGAGCAAAGCAGGTCATTTAATCCGGCGGATTAATTGTAATCATGCAGTCCTGAAAACAGGCAGCACGGGATACAGGATTGTAGAAAAAGGGAGAGGATAAAATTGGAGAGAGAACTGGCTCTGGAATTTGTCAGGGTGACGGAGGCTGCGGCCCTTGCTTCAGCCAGGCTCATGGGCCGGGGGGATAAAATTGCTGCAGACCAGGCAGCAGTGGATGCCATGCGCCGGACCTTTGACACAGTTCTTATCGACGGAACCGTGGTTATTGGGGAAGGAGAGGCGGATGAAGCCCCCATGCTCTACACGGGGGAAAAAGTAGGAACCGGTGATGAACCGGAGGTGGACGTGGCAGTGGATCCCCTGGAGGGCACCAACCTGGTGGCCAAGGGACTGCCCAACTCTCTGTCGGTTCTGGCCGTTGCGGGCCGGGGCTGCCTGCTGCACGCTCCGGATATTTACATGGATAAAATTGCCGTGGGCCCAAAGGCTGCGGGGGCAGTGCATCTGGATGCACCGGTGAAAGATAACCTGAAGGCCGTGGCCCAGGCCTTGAACCGGGATGTGGAGGATCTGGTGGCCATTATCCTGGATCGTCCCCGCCATAAAAGAATCATCCAGGAGGTCCGGGAGGCCGGAGCCCGGGTGAAATTAATTACTGACGGGGATGTTTCTGCGGCCATCGCTACTGCCCTGGAGGGCACCGGCGTGGATATCCTCTTTGGAGTCGGCGGCGCTCCCGAGGGAGTCCTGGCGGCGGCTGCGTTGAAGTGCCTGGGGGGAGACATCCAGGCCCGGCTGTACCCCGAGGATGAGGAAGACAAAGAGAAAATTCATAAGATGGGCATTGCTGACATGAATAAGCTTTTACATATGGACGACTTGGTAAAGGATGACGATGTGATTTTTGCTGCTACCGGTATCACCGATGGGGATATGCTGAAAGGAGTGCGCTTCCTGGGCAAAACCGCCTCCACCCACTCCCTGGTAATGCGGGGCAAGACGGGGACGGTACGTTTTGTAGAGGCCATACACCGGCTGGACAAAAAACCAAAGTTTGTGGTCAGCAGGGGGTGTTCCTCCCAGGTTTAAAGGCTGCCGGTCAGATTATTGTTGCTTTTTTCAACGAAATCAAATAAAGTAAAATCATCAGACTGCCTGTTCTATTCTTCAAAGCAGATCAATGGAGTTGATTTTTTGTTCGTTTGGCTGAAGTTTTTCGTAAGTGCGGCCCTTATTATCTGGGCCGGAACCCGGCTGACCAAAAATGCGGACCTCATCGCCGACAAAACCGGGCTGGGAATGGTCTGGGCCGGTGCTCTGCTGCTTCCCCTGGCCACCTCCCTGCCGGAGGTAGTAACTTCTGCCCGGTCATCCCTGATTGGTGCACCGGACCTGGCCCTGGGAAATATTTTCGGCAGCAATATTTTTAATGTGGCCATCATTGCCTTTATCGATTTAATCAGTCCCGGAGCTCCGGTTCTGCGGCAGGTCAAGGTGGGCCATATCCTCACCGCCGGAATGGCGATTGCCATGACCAGTTTCATTACCTTAAATATCATGCTCCCCACCACGGTCTCCTTCCTGGGGGTTGGGGTGGAGAGCTGGATGATTTTTGCCTTCTACATATTGGGTTCCCGGTTACTCATGAGATATGAAAAACGCTACCCGGTTTTGAAGGGGGAGAACGTTTCCTGCCACCACCTGGAGGGGAAAACCCTGACCCAGGGAATCACCGGCTTTGCTATTTCTTCCGTGATTATTATCTTCGCGGGGATTATGCTGGCAGACTCCGGGAAAGACCTGGCCCAGATTACCGGGCTGGGGGAAACCCTGGTGGGAGCTATTTTAATCGCCATATCCACCTCCCTTCCGGAACTGGCCACCACCGCCAGTGCCGCCCGCATGGGTATGCTGGATATGGCCATTGGAAATATTTTTGGGGCCAATTTTTTAAATCTTTTTATTGTCTTTGTGGCGGAAATATTTTACCGTCCCGGACCGGTCCTGAAAGAAGTGAGCATCAGCCATATTTTTACCGCTCAGGTGAGTATATTCCTGATGGCAGTGGCAATAATAGGTCTTATCTACCGCTCCAAGAGGCAGGTCGCCTCCCTGGGGTTGGACTCCATTACCATTATTATTACTTATTTAATTACCGTAGTCCTGCTGTTCTACATGGGTGCTGCTTCCTGAAATAGAGCTTCGTAATGTTCCTGCCCTGCAGATATATCTTTTCAATGTAAGGAAATGCCCTTTGCCCATTTTTTAAATAGAGAGGTTTTTTGCTGAGTTATATATTCTTTCCTTCCTTCCTTTTAAGCTCCTTTCTATGAGTATAGAGAGCAGTTCCTGCCTGATTTCACATAAGCTTTTTAAGCACCATGCGGTTGAAATAATAAAATAAATAAGCGAAAACCTATACGGGGAAGTGGATAACCAATAAAAAAATGAAATGTAATCAGTAAAGTAAGGAATGTATCCGTAATGTATTATGGAAAATGTTTTTATACCGATTATAACTATGACCGTCTGCTTAACAAGCAGGGGGGATTGGAGCTGTTGGCTCTGACAAACAAAATGCGGTGGCATCTGCCATAGGACTAAACGTGCTGCCACAGTATCCTACATTATGAACCAGGAGGCCGTAATTTATGGAAGCCGTAAAAACGTTAAAAATTGAAACGCTGGAAAAGATGACCCTGCCGGAACTGAGCAAAATCGCTCAGGAGCAGGAGGTTAAGGGTTATTCCACCATGAAAAAAAAGGAGTTAATTTTTGCCATTATGAAGGCAGCAGCAGAGCAGGAGGGCTACTATTTTGACGAAGGAGTGCTGGATATTATGCCCGACGGCTTCGGTTTCCTTCGAAGCGAAACCTATCTGCCGGGGGATCACGATATTTATATATCCGCTTCCCAGATCAAGCGGTTCGACCTGCGCACCGGTGACCAGGTAAGCGGTAAGGTAAGACCTCCCAAGGACAATGAACGGTACTATGCCCTGCTCCATGTGGGCGCAGTTAACGGCAGTGACCCGGAACTGGCCTCCAAGAGACCTTACTTCCCCTCACTGACTCCCATTCACCCCAATGAACAGATGGTGCTGGAGACCTCTCCGGAGCATTTTGCCACCCGGATTATTGACCTCCTCATTCCCATCGGCAAGGGGCAGAGGGGCCTGATTGTTTCCCCTCCCAAGGCCGGTAAAACCCTGCTTTTGAAAAAAATTGCCAACAGCCTTACCACCAACTACCCGGCGCTGGAACTGATTGTTCTGTTAATCGACGAAAGGCCGGAAGAGGTTACGGACATGCGCCGATCCGTAAAGGGAGATGTGCTGAGCTCCACCTTTGACCAGCAGCCGGAGAATCACGTTCGCCTGGCGGAAATGGTCCTGGAAAGAGCGCAGCGTCTGGTGGAACACGGAAGGGACGTGGTGATTCTCCTGGACAGCATAACCCGGCTGGCCCGGGCCTACAACCTGGTGATTCCCCCCAGCGGCAGGACCCTTTCCGGAGGGATTGACCCCGGGGCTTTTCATAAGCCCAAGCGCTTCTTTGGGGCCGCCCGGAAAATCGAAGAAGGGGGAAGTTTAACCATCCTGGCCACTGCCCTGGTGGAAACCGGCAGCCGAATGGATGATGTGATTTACGAGGAATTTAAAGGTACCGGCAACATGGAGATTCACCTGGAAAGAAAGCTGGCAGAGAGAAGGGTCTTCCCGGCCATAGATATTCTCAAGTCGGGAACCCGCAGGGAGGAACTGCTCCTGCCGGAGAAGAAGCTGGAGCTGATGTGGACCCTGAGACGGGCCATGCACAACTCCAGCCCCGGAGAATTTGTGGAATTACTCATAAGCAAGCTCTCCAAAACCAATTCCAATGAAGAATTTTTGGCAAATATGCATAATTTATAGAATTATGCATATTTTTTTTGTTTTCGGACAAGAATAGGGGGTGAGTTTTTAACTTAAAAATGAGGTGAAAAAAAATGGTTGGGAAAATTCGCTGTTCTCCCTGGGCACTGCTGCTGGCAGCCTTTTTGTTTGCAGCCTTTCCGAACAACGCCCAGGCGCTGGAACAGGCGGCAGGGGCTAATATTCGCCCGCCGTTTTTGGATAAGCTTGTAGAATATGTGGAGAGTAATACGCCGCAGGAAGAGGAAGAGGAAGAAGATCTGGAAGAGGTAGATCCCACGGAGATAATTTACCACCGGGTTCGAAGAGGGGAAACGGTCGGCAGCATTGCGGACCGGTACAGATCCTCAGCGGAGGTAATTGCCCTGAACAATGACCTGAACAGTTCAAGCCAGATCCAGGAGGGCGATGTTCTTCAGATAACCCGGGGGCTGGTGATCATTCATGAAATAGCCAGTGGAGATACCATCTGGGACATTGCCGCAAAGTATCGGGTGAAAAGATCCGAGCTGATGGAATTAAACCAGGTGGATAATCCCGAGGGCCTGCAGATTGGGGACATTCTCATTATTCCCGCCAATGAAGAAAGCGTGGAATATGCCCTGAGCCAGCAGGCTGCAAGCCGGACCACGGTGCGAACCGGTACCAGCTCCGATACCCCGAGCCGATCTGCCCGGGAAGCACCCCGCTTCATCTGGCCAACCCTTGAGGGGTGGATTTCTTCTCCTTATGGCCCTCGAAGCAGCGGATTTCACTACGGACTGGATATTGCCGTGGTTACCGGAACCCCCCTGAAGGCCATAGCGGCCGGTACGGTAGAGTATTCCGGATGGAGGGGCGGGTACGGCCGGGCGGTCATTGTGGACCACGGGGACGGTTGGAAAAGCCTTTACGCCCATGCCTCCAGCCTTAAAGTATCCAGAGGGCAGTGGGTAAACCAGGGCACGGTGGTTGCGCTGTCAGGCTCCACCGGGAATGCCACCGGTCCCCACGTGCACCTGGAAATCATCAAAGATGGCAAAAAGTTGAATCCCGTCAACTATCTGCCCAAAAGGTAAGCCTTTTGGGCAGATTTTTTACATGGCCCGGAAGTTTTTAGTTGCAATCGCCCTTCAGCTGTGTTATGATTTATACTGTAATTTCTGCCGAAAGAGGTGAAGTCCATTGAAAGCAAAAATTCATCCCGAATATCACGAAACCACGATAAAATGCGCCTGCGGTGCTGTTTTTGAAACCGGTTCCACGAAGAAAGACTTGAAGGTGGAGATCTGCTCCGCCTGCCACCCTTTCTTTACCGGAAAACAAAAATTCGTTGACTCCGGCGGACGGGTAGAGAGATTCAAGCGTAAATACGGCAGGAAATAAGAAGCGGGGCGGGAGAGCTCTGCTTTTTCTTTTAGGAGGGAGAACCATGGAACGACCCATTGGAGGCCAGGCGGTAATAGAAGGGGTCATGATGAGGGACCAGGAGGATATGTCCATTGCTGTACGCTGTCCCGACCGGCGAATCCAGGTGATTCGAAAAAATATAAACTCGCTGGCCGTAAAATATCCATTTTTAAAGCTCCCGGTGCTGCGGGGAGTTCTTACCTTTTTTGAATCCCTGGTGCTGGGGGTAAAGACACTAAACCTTTCTGTGGAACTGGCCCTGGAGGAGGAAGAGGAAACCCTGGAGGACTGGCAGATGTGGGCAACCACATTTTTTGCCCTGGCCCTGGGAATTCTTCTGTTTATCCTGTTTCCCACCTTTCTGGTTCGATATATTATGGCGTCGGCACCCCAGATCCCCCTGTTAATGAATCTTTCCGAGGGAGCATTGAGGCTGTTGATTTTTTTAGGCTACCTGGCGGCCATTTCCCGGATGAAGGATATCCAGAGGGTTTTTCAGTATCACGGGGCGGAACACATGGTGATTCACTGTTATGAAGCGGGAATCCCCCTGACCGTGGAGAACTCCCGGAAATTCAGCCCTCTTCATGCCCGCTGCGGCACCAGCTTCCTTCTGCTGGTTATGGTAATCAGCATTATCTTTTTTTCCTTCTTCGGCTGGCCCAACCTTTGGGTTAGAATCTTGACCCGGCTGGCTCTGCTGCCTCTAGTGGCCGGCCTGTCTTATGAGGCCATACGATACCTGGGGAAGAAAAACAACTGGATCAGCCGGGTAATCTCCTGCCCCGGGGTATTTCTGCAGAGGTTTACTACCCGCATTCCCGAGGATTCCCAGCTGGAAGTGGCATTAAAAGCCCTGGAGCCCCTGGTGAGCAGGGATAAGGCGGAGGAAGCAGCAGAGGCATCGGAAGCATAAGACAGAAGATTTACTGCATGAATTTCATGCCTAAATCTATAAATTTTACCAGCCAGAAAAGTTTCCCATGGATAAAGTCGGGGACTTTTAGGCTGCAGAAGCAGGTGATAAGATGATAGAAAAATTACAGGAAATTGAAGACCGTTACCTGGAGCTGGAGGGTCTGATCAGCGACCCTGAAGTGATAAGCCGGCAGCAGGAATGGCAGAAATATACCCGGGAACATTCCCGCTTGAGCAAAACGGTGGAAATTTTTCGCACCTATAAACAGGTTTGCCAGGAGCTGGAGGAGGCCCGGGAAATGCAGAAGGAAAAACAGGATGAGGACATGGCCCTGATGGTCAAGGAGGAAATTGCTCTTCTTTCTGAAAAGAAAGAGAAACTGGAGGAAGAGCTGAAGTTGCAGCTGATTCCCCAGGACCCCAACGACGAGAAGGACGTCATCGTAGAAATCCGGGCAGGCACCGGGGGAGAGGAAGCTGCGCTCTTTGCCGGGGATCTCTTTCGCATGTACTCTCGTTATGCGGAGCGCCGGGGCTGGAAGCTGGAGATTCTCAATTCCAACCCCACGGATATCGGTGGATTTAAAGAGATTGTGTTTTTGGTGGAGGGCCATGGAGCATACAGCTGCCTGAAATATGAGTCCGGGGTGCACCGGGTGCAGAGGGTGCCCTCCACGGAGTCCAGCGGAAGAATTCATACCTCGGCGGCCACCGTGGCGGTTCTTCCCGAGGCAGAAGACGTGGAAGTGGACGTTAACCCCCAGGACCTGAGGATTGACACCTTCTGCGCCACCGGTCCGGGAGGGCAGAGCGTCAATACCACCAAGTCTGCGGTTCGGATTACCCATGTTCCCACGGGAATTGTGGCCTCCTGTCAGGATGAAAAGTCCCAGCATAAAAACCGGGATAAGGCCATGAGGGTTCTGCGGGCTCGCCTTCTGGAAATTATCCAGAGGGAACAGGATGAGGAGCTGGCCCAGGAACGGAAGAGCCAGGTGGGCTCCGGAGACCGCAGTGAAAGAATTCGTACGTACAACTTTCCACAGGGCCGGGTGACGGACCACCGGGTAGGGCTGACTCTGCACAAGCTGGACATGGTGCTGGACGGCGATATTGCGGAATTTATTGATAACCTGGCGGCGGCGGAGCAGGCGGAGCTCTTAAAGCAGGCCCAGTAAGGACAATGAGATGACGAAAACCATTAAAGAAGCCCTGAGATGGGCTTCTCTGACGTTAAAAGAAGCGGGAATACCCGGTTATCAAAGCGAAGGGGCTCTTCTGCTGGCATTTGCCATGGAAAAAGGCCTGGCCTATATCTACACCCACCCCCGGGAGGAGCTGCCCGGCCGGACCCTGGAGCGCTTTCGCGTACTGGTGGAAAAAAGGGCTTTGGGGGTGCCCTTTCATTACCTGGTGGGGGAAAAAGAGTTTATGGGCCTGGGGTTTAAGGTAACCCCCGGGGTTCTGATTCCCCGGCCGGAGACGGAAATTCTCTGTCAGGCGGTGATGGACCGGGCCGCAGAGGGTTTTTCAAAGCCTTTCAACCTGCTGGACCTGTGTACCGGCAGCGGAGTTTTAGCCGTTACCCTGGCAAAAAAAATCCCTCAATGCCTGGCCTGGGCTGTGGACCTTTCCCCGGAAGCCCTGGCTCTGGCCAGGGAAAATGCCCTCCGTCACGGGGTGAAAGAAAAAATCACCTTCCTGGAAGGTGACCTTTGGGAACCCCTGATACCTTTACAGGGGCTTACCTTTTCTGTGATTGTTTCCAACCCCCCCTACATACCTACGGGGGAACTGGCTTTTCTTCAAAGGGAAATAAAAGACCACGAGCCTCTTCTGGCCCTGGACGGCGGGGAGGATGGCCTGGACTTTTACCACCGAATTTTTTCCGGAATTCATGATTTTCTGGAGCCCCGGGGCATGGCCGCCCTGGAAGTGGGAATGGGCCAGATTCCCGGGGTAATGTCCCTGGCCGCAGCTGCTGGTTTTAAAGGGCTGGAGGCAGTGAAGGATTACAGCGGCATTGAGCGGGTACTTCTGGCTTCCCGGTAATTCTCTCCGGGGACCTCAATCCAGGTTCTTGCCGGTGCTGGTAATGGAGAGCTGGCCGTGCTTGACTCCCTTAATGCTGATCAGCTTTTCCGCCAGCTTTCGGGCATCGGAGGCTTTGCCCTTGAGCACCAGCACCTCCAGGCAGTTGTGGTGGTCCAGGTGCACGTGCATGGTGGACAGGGCCAGGTCATGGAAATCGTGCTGTATCTCCGTCAGCACGTTGGTAAGGCCCCGGACATGGTGGTCATAAACCAGGGTGACAGTTCCTGCCACCTCCTGGTCTTCGTTGTCCCACTCCAGCTGTACCAGCTGGTCCCGAATCAGATCCCGGATGGCCTCGGAGCGATTGTTATAGCCCTTCTTTACAATCTGCCGGTCAAACTTTTCCAAAAGCTGTTCATTCATGGAAATCCCGAATCGAATTAACTTGCTCATATTTAATCCCTCCGGATCAAACGTTATTTTTTTAACTGTACTATAATTCGCTTTAACTTCCCTTTTTCCTTTGGGGAGTTTTTTATTTTTGCCCTTAATTTAACCATATATCAAAAATATTATAAATTTCATGTCTAAGGCAGCTAAAATTTGGCAATACTAAAAGTAGAGAAGTGTGAGGAGGGACAACTATGCTGCCTCGAAAAGTAGAAATTAGCGGAGTGAACACCTTTAAGCTTCCCGCCCTGAGTAATAAAGAAATTATGGCGCTTTTCCAGCGCCTGCGGCAGGGAGAAGAAGAGGTAAGGGAACAGTTGATAAACGGAAACCTTCGACTGGTGCTCAGCGTGATGAAAAAATTTAATAACCGTGGGGAATATGTGGATGACCTGTTCCAGGTGGGATGCATCGGGTTGATGAAGGCCATCGATAACTTTGACCTGGGGCAGAACGTGCAGTTTTCCACCTATGCGGTGCCCATGATTATTGGAGAGATTAAACGGTACCTCAGGGATAACAGTTCTTTACGGGTAAGCCGGTCCCTGAAACTCCTGGCACAAAAAATCATGCAGACCCGGGAGAAGTTGGCCCGGGTGAACCAGGCAGAGCCCACCGTGGGGGATATTGCCAAAGAGCTGGGGATCACCTGCGAAGAAGTGGTATTTGCCTTTAATGCAAATTACGACCCTGTATCCCTGCATGAGCCGGTATTCAATGACCCATCGGACCCGGTATACGTTATGGACATGATCAGCGACCAGAAACAGAGCGCTGACTTATGGGTAGAGGACCTGGCGATAAATGAAGCTCTGAACAAGCTTCCGGAGCGGGAAAGAGATATTATGAAAATGAGATTTTTTGAGGGAAAAACCCAGATGGAGGTAGCGGAGGAGATCAGCATTTCCCAGGCCCAGGTCTCCCGGATAGAAAAAAACGCACTGCAGATGATCCGCAAAAACCTCCAGTCAGAGGAGTAGATATATTATGATAAGACCTTTATGGATATTTATAATGCTGGCAGTCATGGCAGTACAGGGGTACAGCGGATTGTTTTTTGGAAACCTTCCCCGGGAGCCGGAAACAGCGGAACAGAAAATCCTCCTGTCCGGGGGAGAATCCCTGGACCTGGAGGAGGTCCTGCGCTTCCACGTGGTGGCACACAGCGATGAGGCCCGGGACCAGGAGGTTAAGGAGCAGGTCACCCGGGAGGTCCTGGCCTTCGTGGGGGACCGCCTTCAGGATACCGGGTCCAGGGAACTGGCCCGTCAGGCCCTGCTGGAGGAAATTCCCCTGGTGCAGGAGAGGGTGGAGCAGGTTCTTCAGGCTGAGGGCACTCCTCATCCGGTGAAAGTAAGCCTGCAGCGGGAAATGTTTCCCCCCCGCCAGTATCTGTACGGTGATTTCCCCGCAGGGGAATACGAAGCGTTGAGGATTGTCATCGGCAGCGGAGCAGGAGAGAACTGGTGGTGCGTCCTTTTCCCACCCCTGTGCTTTACCCATGCACCCGAGAAGAAAAGCCGGGATCACAGCTATGGAGAGAGCGAGACCATTTCGGATATGGGCTGTGCCGGAGACAGCGTTTCCGCTAACCCGGTTTCCCACAATTCAAAGGAAAAACAGGCCCCTTCACCGGGAGAGTCCTGCAGCGAAGAAGCAGCGGAAAAATCCCATAACGAAGTAGAAGTTCGTTTCCGGGTGGTGGAATGGGTCAGCAGTTTTCTACCCTCCTACTACGGTTCCGGCCGCAGCAATTAATGTATGTCGGGGAAAGTAAAAGAAATATGAAGCCGTAAATATTTTTCAGTTAAACATCCCATGCAGGGAAGCAGTACAGTTTCCTGCATGGGTTTCTTATTTTATAAGGAAAAACCCAGCAGAAAAGCCGCATCATTAAAGGGAGAAAGCAGCCAGAAAAATGTTAAATAATAACCTAGTAATTCTATAGGATATATAGTATAATGTCTCCATGGTTGTATGAATACCTAAAGGAAAAAAAAATCAACAGGGAGGAGTTAACTTATGAAACAGGTGTACATGGATCACAGCGCCACCACACCGGCTGACCCGCAGGTTTATCAGGCCATAAAACCTTACTTTATGGCCAGCTATGGCAATCCATCTACTATTTATTCCCTGGGCCGGGAAGCCAAAGAGGCGGTGGAGAAAGCCAGGGAACAGGTGGCATCGTTAATCAATGCGCAGCCCGGTGAAGTATATTTTACCGGTGGAGGAACCGAAGCCGCAAACCAGGCCATTATTTCTTACATGCTGAGAAACAGGAACAGGGGAAATCACGTCATCACCTCTGCCGTGGAACATCACGCAGTTTTGGATGCCTGCCGCTTTTTGGAAAAGCAGGGTTTTGAGCTGACGGTGCTTCCGGTGAGTCCTGAGGGACTGGTAGATCCGGATGATTTGAGGTCGGCATTAAAAGCAAATACCCTCCTGGTGTCCATTATGCATGCCAATAATGAGGTGGGCACTATACAGCCCCTGAAGGAACTGGCGGCTGTCAGCCGCAGCGCCGGAGCCGTTTTTCATACCGATGCCGTGCAGTCTGTGGGGAAGATTCCCGTAAATGTAGAAGACCTGGGGGTTGACATGCTTTCTGCTTCCAGCCACAAGATTTATGGTCCCAAGGGAGCAGGGTGTTTATATATAAGAAAGGGGACGCGGATAAAGAATTACCTTCACGGCGGAGCGCAGGAAAGAAAAAAAAGGCCGGGAACGGAGAACGTGCCGGGAGTCGTGGGCTTTGGAAAAGCTGCCGAACTGGCACGGCAGAACCTCCTGGAAAGAAATGAAACGTTAGTTTATCTGGCGGAGCGGCTGAAGGACGGCATATTGAATAATATTCCCTGCACCCGGCTGACCGGCCACCCGGTTCACCGTATTCCCGGCCATGTCAGCGTCTGTTTTGAGTTTGTGGAAGGGGAGTCCATCCTTTTAATGCTGGATAATCTGGGCATAATGGCCTCCAGTGGATCAGCCTGCACTTCCGGTTCCCTGAATCCCTCCCACGTGCTGCTGGCAATGGGCCTCTCTCACGAAATCGCCCACGGTTCTTTGAGGCTTACCCTGGGCAAAAATAATACGGAAGAAGATGTGGATTACGTCATAGAGGTTTTACCCGGGGTTATTCATAACCTCAGGGAGATGTCTCCCCTGACCCCACACATGCTGTAATGGAGCACCGGGGCAGCAGTATCCATGAATAACTGCAGTTAATTGGAACGTATGCGGCTGAACTCCGTTGTTTTGGCCATACTACTGACAAGGGCTATATTACCTATAAGGATTTACGCTGCCTACAAGGACTATTATGATTGGGAAAAAATTATTCCCACGAAGGCCAATTTTATTTTCCAGAAATACCGAAGGAAGGAAGAGAAAAAATGAACCAGAGAAAATTAAAATTTGATACCCTGCAGGTGCATGCAGGCCAAAAACCTGACCCGGCCACAGGCTCCAGGGCTGTCCCCATTTACCAGACCACCTCATACTTGTTTGACAGCACGGAGCATGCGGCAGATTTGTTTGCCCTGAAGGAGTTTGGAAATATATATACCCGAATTATGAATCCCACCACCGATGTGTTTGAACAGAGAATGGCGGCCCTGGAGGGTGGGGCAGGGGCCTTAGCCGCAGCTTCGGGTTCTGCTGCAATTACCTGTGCCGTGCTGAATATTGCAGGGGCGGGGGATGAAATTGTGTCTGCCAGTACCCTGTACGGCGGCACATATAACCTGTTTTCTATTACCCTGCCCAGACTGGGGATTAAAACAACTTTTGTAGATCCGGACAACCCAGAAAATTTTAAGAAGGCAGTAAACAAAAAAACAAAGGCTATTTTTATAGAAACCATCGGTAACCCCGGGATCAACCTGATTGATATTGAAGCAGTGGCTCATATGGCCCATGAGGAAGGGGTACCATTAATCGTGGATAATACTTTTGCTACCCCCTATCTCATCAGGCCCGCAGAATTCGGTGCCGATATTATAGTTCATTCGGCCACAAAATTTATCGGAGGCCACGGAACCTCCATCGGCGGGATTATTGTGGATTCCGGAAAATTTGACTGGAAAGAAAGCGGCCGGTTTCCCGGGCTGACGGAGCCGGACCCCAGCTACCACGGCCTCAATTACGTGGAGGCCTTCGGTTCCCTGGCATACATAGTAAAGGCCAGGGTGCAGCTCCTCCGGGATACCGGAGCTTCTCTAAGCCCCTTTAACTCTTTTCTGTTCCTTCAGGGCCTGGAGACCCTCTCCCTGCGGATAGAACGGCATGGAGCCAATACAACAAAAATGATTGACCTTTTAAAGGGCCATCCCCAGGTTTTGTGGGTAAACTATCCCGGGCTGGAAGCCAGCAGGTACTACCCGCTGGCCCAAAAGTATTTCCCCCGGGGAGTTGGATCCATATTTACCTTTGGAATTAAGGGAGGAACTGAGGCGGCGAAGAAATTTATCAACAGCCTGGAAATTTTCTCGCTGCTGGCCAACGTGGCAGACGCCAAATCCCTGGTTATTCACCCGGCCAGCACCACTCATGCCCAGCTTACCCAGAAGGAACAGCTGGCTGCGGGAGTAACACCGGATATGATCAGGCTTTCTATAGGGCTGGAGGATGCAGAAGACCTGATCTATGATTTAGAACAGGCTCTTAAAAAAGCACGGCTTTAATAAAAATCAGCTAAAAGAAAGGGGTGGAGAGATGCCCATAAAAATTCCAAACAACCTCCCGGCATTTGAAATTCTCAGGGGAGAGAATATTTTTGTTATGTCGGAAGAGCGAGCCAGGAGCCAGGATATCAGGGAACTGCAGATCGTCATACTGAATCTGATGCCACTAAAGATTGTTACTGAAACACAGATTCTGCGCCTGCTGGGGAATTCTCCGCTGCAGGTGGATATCTGCCTTCTGCGCATCAAGGAACATGATTCTAAAAATACGCCGGAGGAGCATCTATCTAAATTTTATAATACCTTTGATGAAATAAAGGATAAGAAATTCGACGGCATGGTGATCACCGGTGCGCCGGTTGAACACCTGGAATTTGAAGACATATGTTACTGGGAGGAATTACAGGATATCATGGACTGGAGCCGGAGCCATGTATTTTCAACTCTTCATATCTGTGTGGCTGCCCAGGCGGGACTCTACTATCATTATGGAATTAATAAGTATCCTCTTACCACCAAGATTTTCGGTGTTTTTCCTCACCGGGCATGTAAAAAAAACGTGCCCCTGTTACGGGGTTTTGATGATTACTTCTTTGCTCCTCATTCCCGGCATACGGAAATAAAAAGAGAAGACGTTGAAAAGGTGCCTGAACTGGAAATTTTATCGGAGTCCAAGGAGGCAGGAGCATATATAGTGGCGGAAAAAAACGGGCGGCAGGTTTTTGTAACCGGCCATTCGGAATATGACCCCAGTACCTTGAAAGCTGAATATGAACGTGATATCAATAAAGGGCTGGATATTGCCGTGCCCAAAAACTATTTTCCCCATGACGACCCGTCAAAATCTCCCCTGGTCAACTGGAGAAGCCATGCCAACCTGCTTTTTACAAACTGGCTCAATTATAACGTATACCAGGAAACACCTTACGACCTGAATGACATAAAAAAATTAGAAATCCACTGTTCCTCCAAAAATTGAAAGCGGGGGAATTCCCGGCGTTGTTGACCCCGGGAATTCCCCCGCCAATCTTGACGTACAGGGTTAGGTTAGTAAGACTTGAACACTTTGGATGCGGCGCCGCAGATAGGGCATTTTTCCGGAGCGGGCTCGGTGCCTACCCAACCGCAGATGGGGCACATAAGCACTTCTTTATCCTCCATGTCTTTTCCCTGTTCCACCAGGGATTTCAGATCCTGAAAGGTTTCATGATGGACCTTTTCCGCTTCAATGGCATATTCAAAGGACTTCAGGGCTTTGTCCTGGCCTTCGGCTTTGGCGGCTTCAATAAATTCCGGATACATCTGGGTTACTTCATACTTTTCACCCTCTACGGCACTCTGCATGTTTTCCAGGGTGCTTCCCACTTTTCCGGCCACCTCAAAATGTTTCAGGGCATGGGAAGTTTCCGCTTCGGCAATGGCCGTAAATATTCTGGCGATGTTCTTGAATCCTTCCTTTTCGGCCTTCTTTGCAAAGGCCAGGTATTTCCGGTTTGCCTGGGATTCTCCAGCAAATGCCGTCATCAGGTTTTCTTTGGTTTTCATATGTAATGCACCTCTTTCCATAGGATTTTGAACCGCCAGGTTGTTCCGGGGAGCGGGGGCGGCTCAATGAAGGAAAATAATTATCAACTTAGAGTTATTATAAAGTATGTTTCGCCCTCAGGTCAAGCCCTGCGGACCATTTGCACTTACGGGCCTTTGTCTTATTAATTCGGTGCTTAATTTTTTATAGGTTTTCACAGAGCAGCTTCTTTGGAAAGAAATATTTTCCGGCCACAGACAAAATTCTACACAACCCGCCAGGCTCCATTTTACTTGATTTCTCAATCTCCTGCCTGACAGGTCACCGAAGAAAAAAATAAAATAAGGCCGGAGCAGGATTGTAAAAGCAGAATTAATGTTTTATAATAAAAGTGCTGTGCCTTTTGCAGAAATTATCGGTACCATGAATTTATGGCAGAGTTTTCTGTCAATTCAACGGGGAAGGCAGGAATGCGCCTATGACCTGGCAGATACTGATGGGCCTGGCAGGGGGCCTGGGGCTTTTTCTTTTTGGAATGCAGATTATGGCCTCCGGCATGCAGAAAGCAGCCGGGGACAAGCTGAGGAAAATATTGGAAGTGTTAACCTCTAACCGTTTTGTGGCGGTGCTCACCGGGATCATAGTGACGGTGCTGGTGCAGAGCAGCAGTACCACCACGGTGATGGTTGTGGGCTTTGCCAACGCCGGGCTTATGAATCTGTCCCAGGCGGTAGGAACCATTATGGGGGCTAACATTGGAACCACCATTACTGCCCAGGCTATTTCATTTGAGCTGGATGTCATTGCTCTTCCGGCCATCGGACTGGGCGCGGTGCTTAATTTTTTCTGTAAGAGAAGGCTCAAACGATATATTGGTCAGGCCATTTTAGGTTTCGGCCTTTTATTTTTGGGCATGACTACCATGTCTAATGCCTTAAGTCCCTTACGGGAATTACCCTTCTTTATCGACATGCTGGCCAGCTTTTCCCACAATCCCCTTTTGGGGATGCTGGTAGGTGCCCTGTTCACCGCAGCCGTTCAAAGTTCCAGCGCTGCCACCGGGGTGATTATCGCCCTGACTCTCCAGGATTTACTCACCTTTTCTTCTGCCATGAGCCTGATTTTAGGAACCAATATTGGAACCTGTATCACCGCCATTCTGGCCAGTTTGGGGACGTCCCTTTCTGCCAGGCGGGCGGCTGTAGCCCATATTGCCTTTAATGTCACAGGTTCCTTACTGTTTCTGGCGATACTGCACCCGTTTTCCGAGCTGATGATACAAACCGCCGGCACTGTACCCCGGCAGGTTGCCAATGCCCACACGGTGTTCAATATAGCCAATACGGTCATCATGATACCTTTCTTTACCCCCTTTGTGAAATTCATAACCCGGGTTCTTCCCGGGGATGAGGGGGGCGTGGGAATGGGACCCAAATATCTGGACAAGAGAATGTTGAAAACCCCGGCGGTGGCCATTGGCTCTGCCCAGAAAGAGGCATTGCGTATGGCTGCCCTGGCCAGGGAGATGGTAAGGGATGCCACCCAGGCCTTTATCAAGGAGGACCATAAATTGATGACTCAGGTGGACCAGACCGAAGATATTTTGGACAGCCTGGAAAAGGAAATTACCACGTACCTGGCGGAGCTGTCCGTGCACTCCTTGACCATTGACCAGTCCAACAAGGTGGCAGGGTTGATGCATGCCTTAAACGACCTGGAAAGAATCGGAGACCATGCCCAGACCATATCCAATCTGGCGGACATTAAGGCGGGGGACCGGCTTCGGTTTTCTAAAGAAGCCCTGGATGACCTGCGGGCCATGCACAAAACGGTGGACCAGATGCTGGAGAAAGTGATTATCGCCTTTGAAAATGATGACTTTGAAGTTGCCCGTACCGTGATTGAAGAAGATGATTTGGTGGACAACATGGAAAAAAGTTTGCGGAAAAACCATATTGAAAGGATCAATTATAAGCGCTGCCTGCCCTCTTCCGGGGTGGTATACCTGGATATTCTCAGCAACTATGAACGGATTGCTGACCATGCCACCAACATTGCCCAGGTGGTGCTGGGAGAGTTTTAGAAATCAAAACTGCCGCTTTGCAGTCCATTAAGGTCCAGGGTTACATGAATAAAGCCCAGGGCCTTTATTTTTTCCGATATCTCCGGAGCAAGGGCCAGCAGCCGCTCCAGGTCCCTCAGGGGAACCTCCAGCCGGGCCAGGGGGCCGTGGTGTCTCAGGCGGCATTCCTCAAAACCCAACCCTTTTAAACAGGCTTCCCCCCTTTCTACCTGGAGAAGCTTTTCCCGGTCCACGGACTGCCCGTAGGGGATGCGGGAGGCAAGGCATGCCTGGGAGGGCATGTCCCAGGTGGGAAGCTCAAGTTCTTTTGACAGGGTCCGAATTTCCTCCTTACGGAAGGCCGCTTCCAGCAGGGGAGATCCTACCCCCAGTTCCAGCACCGCCTGCCTGCCGGGACGGTACACCTCCAGGTCATCCCGGTTGGTTCCCTCCAGCAGCGGGATTCCGGAGACCATACCGCAGGCGGCTTCATCGTTTCCCCTCTTTTTTTCTCCGTTTCCCAGAACCTCCAGAAAAGAAGACAGGATGATTTTTTTACAGTGGTAACAGCGGTCCCTGGGGTTGCTTAGAAAAGGCTCTGCCTCCAAAAAGGGGGTATCCACCTGCAGGTACCGCATAGCTCCCAGGGAACGGGCCAGTTTCATGGCGTTCTTCAGTTCCTGCCGGGGCATCAAGGGAGAGCAGGCGGTCAGGGCCGTCACCTTTTGGGGGCCCAGGAGTTCCAGGCAGGTATGCAGCAGGAGAGTGCTGTCCACTCCCCCGGAAAAAGCCACCGCAGCCCCCGGAAGCGGCGAAATCAAGCTCTTCAAGTATCGGTATTTTTCTTTCAGTTCATTTTCCATCATGGTGATGTTCCTTTCCACAAGCAGTAGATATCGGCTTTACATTTACTCACCGTTGTTCTTTTCATTCATGTGTTTTTCTTTCCCGTTGTTTTCTTCAACAGCCCGGGAAACAGCCCGGTAAATCTCTTTCAGGGGAATTCCACTGCTCCGGGCAGCCTCTCTGCAGTCCTCATATTCCGGAGATATGGTGACGGGTTCTTCCCCCAGGAACCCCAGCTTCACCCGAATAGGGCCGTAGGGAGTTATTACCTCTCGGGTTTCCCGGGGAAGGGAGTACTTTTCTCCCGGATAGACCCGCAGGCCCAGGCTGGTGGTTTCCTTGAAAATCAGAGGAGCCAATTTTGGAAAGAGGTCCGGGCTGCAGAGGACGCTCAACCGGGTGGCAGGGCGATTTTTCTTCATGTAAAGGGGCGTCAGGGTGACATCCCAGGCCCCTGCCTCCAGCAGATTTTCCATCAGGTAAGAGAAGCCCTCGGGATTCATATCATCGATGTTGGTTTCCACGGTCAGAATCTCCTGCCGCTGAAGGAATTCCATTTCTTTATCCGGCCAAAAGGGCTGAAATTTATCCCCGGAAAATTTCTCTTTTTCCTCCAGGAGCAGGACCCGAAGCAGGTTGGGGTGTTCTATTTCCCGGTACCCGGCACCGTACCCCACGGCCCGAATTTTCCCCGGGGGAAGGGGGCCGAAGGAGGAAGCCAGGACAGTCAGCAGGGCAGCACCCGTGGGAGTAACCAGCTCCCCCTCCACTCCCCGGGAGTATACAGGAACCCCCTTCAGAAGCTCCACCGTGGCCGGTGCAGGGACCGGAAGAAGCCCATGCTGACAGCGAACAAAACCGCTGCCCAGGTGCAGGGGAGAGGATATGATCCGGTCCACTCCCATGGATTCCAGCAGGATCAAGGTGCCCAGCACGTCCACCACGGTATCCACCGCTCCAATTTCGTGAAAATGCACTTTCTCCGGGGTGGTGCCATGCACCGCTGCCTCAGCCTGGGCCAGCCGGTGAAATACCCCGCAGGCCTTTTCTTTTATATGGCCGCTGAAGGGGCTTTCCTCTACCAGTTTTACCAGGTCCGGTAGGGTTCTCAGGGGCTGACGGTGCGGTTCCAGTTCCCGTACAATCATCCGGGTGCCGGAGAGGCCTCCCCGCTGTACTTTTTCCTTCTGTAAAAGATATCCCTGCAGGTTAATTTTTTGCAGCCCTTCCTCTAAAAAGGAAATATCTGCCATTCCTGTGTCCAGCAGGGCTCCCAAAACCATGTCTCCGCTGACTCCGGAAAAACAATGAAAGTACAGGGTTGTTTTGGCTTTTTGGTTATTTGACAACCGATTCCCCTCCTTTAACTCCTTTAACTGCAGCAAAACTTTCCCGGCTGCAGAGTATGCAGTTACCAGCCTTGTGTATAAGCACTTATTATTTTCCGTATTACCGGGATTCCTCACAGGCCAGCCGGACCATCAGTGCCGCTGCGTATCCTGCCCCGAATCCGTTATCGATGTTGACAACGGTAACACCGGAGGCGCAGCTGTTCAGCATGGCCAGAAGGGCCGCCAGGCCATCAAAGCTGGCACCGTATCCCACGCTGGTGGGAACAGCGATGACCGGCCGGTTGACCAGTCCCCCAACCACGCTGGCCAGGGCTCCCTCCATCCCTGCCACCACAATCAACACCGAAGCTTCATACAGTTTGTCCTGGCTGTCCAGCAGGCGGTGTATGCCTGCCACTCCCACATCATAGAGGCGGTCCACCCGGCAGCCCATGACCTCTGCGGTAACCGCAGCCTCCTCCGCAGGGGGCAGGTCCGAGGTCCCGGCGGTTACCACCAGGACGGTGCCGCCAAAGGGTTCCGGCAGTTTTTTTTGGACGTATACAAGGCGGGCCTGGGAGTTGTATTGGGCCTGAGGGATTTCCCTTTGCACCGCCCGGTAAACCTCCTCCTCCGCCCGGGTGGCCAGCAGGGTGTCTCCTCGGGCCAGCAGGCTCTTGGCAATATTCACAATTTGTGGTATGGTTTTACCGGGACAGTATATCACCTCGGGAAAGCCCTGGCGGAGGGGGCGTAGATGATCAACCCGGGCGAAACCCAGGTCTTCGTATCCGGAGGAGCGGATCAGCCGAACCCCTTCTTCTACACTGACTTTTTCCTCTTGTATTTCATGTAACAGTTTTTTCAGCATTTTTTCATCCATGTGTGATTTCTCCCAACGTCGTATTAGACAGGCTTGATTCTTTTCCAGGGGAAAGGCGTGAGCTCACCCCCATATAAAATTGTTCGGGCATAGGCTTTTTCTAAAAATTGAGATAGTGAAGTTATTTCATGAAATAAAGGCAATACTAATGGATGCTACTCTTCATTATACAAAAAAACCGGGAAGGGTGCCAGAGACATGTGGCGTAAAGTAAAGGGAACACTGGTAGTGGAGGCGAAAGACCTTAAAAAAGCAGAGCGGGGAATCCAGGAGGCAGCACAAATAATCCGCCGGGGAGGCCTGGTGGCGTTTCCCACGGAGACTGTCTACGGGCTGGGGGCCAGCGCGTTTTCCGGTTCTGCGGTAGAGCGGATTTTCCGGGCAAAGGGAAGGCCTGGAGATAATCCCTTAATTGTGCATATCGCCGAAGAAAAGGACCTGAAGGAACTGGCTGCCCAACGGCCTCCCCTGGTGAGCCTGCTGGTGGAGAAGTTTTGGCCGGGCCCCCTGACCCTGGTGCTTCCCCGGGGACCCCGGGTGCCCCCGGAGGTGACCGCCGGCCTGGACACGGTGGCGGTACGGATGCCCCGGCATCCGGTGGCCCTGGCCCTGATTCGGGCAGCCGGCCTGCCCATCGCCGCTCCCAGCGCAAACCGGTCCGGAAGGCCCAGCCCCACCACTGCGGAACATGTGCTGGAGGACCTGGCCGGCCGTATTCAGATGCTGCTGGATGGAGGCCCCTGTCCGGTGGGGCTGGAGTCTACGGTGCTGGACCTGACCCATGAGGTGCCGCTGCTGCTTCGTCCCGGGGGGGTAACCCTGGAACAGCTGCAGGAGACCCTGGGAGAAGTTCACCTGCTGGACCCCCACAGCTATAAAAAGGGGGAAGCTCCCCCTTCCCCGGGACTGAAATATCGTCATTATGCTCCCCGGGCCCCCATGTACATGGTGGAAGGGGAACCCTCGCGGGTGGTTAAAGAAATAAAGAAAATCTGTCGGGAAAACCACTTGAAGGGCAGGAGGGTAGGGCTTTTGGTTACGGAGGAAAACCGAAGCCAGTTTCGGGCGGACGCCGTAGAGGTCCTGGGCCTTCGCCGTTCCCCCGAGGAAATGGCCGCCCGGCTGTTTGATTCCTTGAGGCGCCTGGATGCTTCAGGAGTGGACCTGATTCTGGCGGAAACCGTGGAAGAAACGGGCATAGGGCTGGCCCTGATGAACCGCCTGCGCAAAGCGGCCTCCGGCCGAACCATTAAAGCCCGCTGAACCTGAAAAGCAAAAGAAATACTGGGTTGAAGGATGGCGGGTAATGGGGGCTTTTGGATAAGTCCTGCTGCATTCCGCAGCGGTGATTCAGCCGTTAGAACCTGGATAAAACCAGGGAAATACGTCGAAGAATAAGGGAAATAACCGGGGGAAAAGAAAATTATTTCCCGGGAAATGTCGAAGGGAAATATCATAATTATCCTGTTATTGCACGGACGAAATATATTGCAAAACCGGCTAAAACAGCGGATAATCTGCGGGGATTTCCTTAAAATAGGGAGGAAGGGGTGTTTGCCGTGATGAAGAAAATATTGTTTGTCTGTACCGGGAATACCTGCCGCAGCATTATGGCAGAAGCCCTTTTTGCTCACCAGGTGAGCATCCACGGGGAACCGGAGGAAGCAGAAGCTGTGGAAATTATTTCAGCGGGGCTGGCAGCGTTTCCCGGAGAAGGTGCCTCCGCCCATGCCAGGCAGGCTGTGAAGGAAGAGGGGCTGGATTTGGAGAGCCATGAAGCCCGGCTGCTTTCTCCACAGATGGTGGAGGAGGCTGACCTGGTGCTGACCATGACTCTGCGGCATAAGGAGACCATCCTGGCCCTGATGCCTGAGGCGGAGGGCAGGGTATTTACTCTGAAAGAATACTGCCTGCCCTGGGAAGAAATGGGTTCCCCGGATATTGACGACCCCTTCGGGCTGTCGCTGGAAGCCTACCGGAAAGTGCGGGAAGAGCTGACGGAATTGATGCCCCTGCTGCGGCAAAAAATAAAGGGGAATGTTTAGTCGATTTTTGCCATATGGCGGCAGGAATAAGCGGCAGAAAAAAAGAATAGGTAGAAGGATACTTTTTACCGCTTTAGTTAATTTTTGAAACACCCGGCCAACATATTTTTCATAAAGAAAGAGGGGTTCCAAAATTGAAGATTGCGTTAGCCAGCGACCACGGAGGGTTTAATCTTAAGGGAATGATTTTAGACTACCTGGAGCATGAAAGCCTGCTGTATGAGGATTTGGGAAGCTATGACCGGGAAAAGGTGGATTATCCCGACTTTACCCTGAAGGTGGCTGAAGGGGTAGCCGCAGGTGAGTATGAAAAGGGAATTGTAATCTGTTCCACCGGTTTGGGAGTTTCCATGGTATGCAACAAAGTGCCCGGGATCAGGGCAGCTCTTTGTGCCGACTGTTTCTCCGCCCGGTATGCCCGGGAGCATAATGATGCCAACATACTGGCTCTGGGGGAGAGGGTGGTGGGCACCGGTCTGGCGCTTTCTATTGTGGAAGTTTTTTTACACACCCCGTTTCAAGGGGGGCGCCACCAGAGGCGGCTGGATAAGATTGGAGCCATAGAGAAAAAGTATGGTAATGGAATAGAAATTTTTAGCCGTTAATTTTTTAGTGGAGATAAGGGGCGTGAAAAGATGTCGACTCTTCGGTTGGTGGATGTAGATATTTTTAAAGCCATAGAGAGGGAGTACAACAGGCAAAAAACCAGCCTGGAACTCATAGCATCGGAAAATTTTGTCAGCAAAGCGGTCCTGGAGGCCCAGGGTTCGGTGCTGACCAACAAATATGCCGAGGGGTATCCCGGACACAGGTATTATGGGGGCTGTCAGCACGTTGATGATGTGGAAGAAATTGCCATAGAAAGGGCCAAAAAGCTTTTTGACGCCGATCATGCCAATGTCCAGCCGCACTCCGGCGCCTCTGCCAACACCGCGGTTTTTTTGGCGGTGCTGAAGGCAGGGGATACCATAATGGGTATGGACCTGGCTCACGGAGGCCATTTGACCCACGGAAGCCCGGTGAATATTTCAGGCAAGTATTTTAAAGTATGCAGCTACGGGGTGGAGAGGGATACCGGAAGGATTGATTATCATAAAGTCAAGGAGATTGCTCTAAAGTGCAGGCCGCAGTTGATTATTGCCGGAGCCAGCGCGTACCCCCGGAAGATTGACTTTAACTTTTTCCGGGAAATCGCCGAAGAAGTAGGGGCCTATCTCATGGCGGACATCGCCCACATTGCGGGAATTATTGCTGCCGGACTGCATCCCAATCCCGTTCCCCATGCGGAATTTGTCACCTCTACCACCCATAAGACCCTCAGGGGTCCCCGGGGTGGGCTGATTCTGTGCACGCAAAAATATGCCCAGGCCATTGACAAGGCCATTTTCCCTGGACTGCAGGGGGGTCCCCTGATGCATGTAATCGCTGCTAAAGCCGTTTCTTTCAAAGAAGCCATGCAGCCGGAATTTACCCTATACCAGCAGCAGGTAATTAAAAATGCCGCCACCCTGGGGGACTGCCTGCTGGAAATGGGCTACAACCTGGTGTCCGGCGGTACCGACAACCATCTTCTCCTGGTGGACCTCCGGTGCAAGAACCTGACGGGGAAAGATGCCGAGGAGATGCTGGACCGGGTGGGTATTACGGTGAACAAGAATGCCGTTCCCTATGATACCGAAAGTCCCCTGATTACCAGCGGGCTCCGCATCGGGACTCCGGCGGTAACCTCCCGGGGAATGAATGAGGAGCAGATGCGGGAAATTGCCCGGCTCATTGACCAGACCCTGCAGAGCGGCGGAGACAGCACCACATTGAAAGAGGTCCGGTCCCGGGTAACGGAACTTTGTGAAGAATTTTCTCTGTATACGTAAAATAAGAAGCGGGGCAGGGCTCTTTGCTCCGTTCCGCTGAAAATAAAGGGAAAGCGATTACCGGCTTCGACAGCTAGCCGGTATTTTTGTCTAAAGGGGTAAAAGAATTATGAGGGGATAAGAACGATAAAAACCTATATAGAAGGAAAGGGAGGGAGTAAATCATGAGACCCAGTTGGGATGCTTATTTTATGGAAGTGGCGGGAGTGGTGTCCACCCGGTCTAACTGCCTGCGGCGCCAGGTAGGGGCCATCATTGTAAAGGACAAGAGAATTCTGGCTACAGGATATAATGGGCCGCCTTCAGGGATGAGGCACTGTGACCAGGTGGGCTGCGTGCGGGAGGAGAAGAACATCCCTTCGGGAGAGCGGCATGAACTGTGCCGGGGCCTGCACGCGGAGCAGAACGCCATTCTTCAAGGAGCGCTGTACGGCTTTTCCATTAAAGATTCCATGCTGTACGCCACCCACCAGCCCTGTATTCTTTGTTCCAAAATGATAATAAATGGCGGTATCAGAGGTATAATAATCAAGGACAACTACCCCGATGAAATGTCTCTGGACCTGCTGAAGGAGGCAGGGGTAACGGTAAAAATCTGGAAGTCCGACGGTGAGGTGGAGTGGATTACTCCATAAAGGAATGAATATCTTCTAATGTTATTACATATATAAGGAAAGGAAGAGTTATCTAATATATTCTTCCTGTAAAAATGATGTGTTTTAATAAGTACCTTTGTAAAGTGTGGCCATAAATCTGAGTGTTGATTTCTTCCTGCCACATAATTCTCCATGCTGTCATATAATAACAAAAGTGCTGTATAAATTGAGGAAAGTGTTTTATTGAACACGGAAAGTGCCGGTGATAATTATGCCCCAAAGCGTGCTGCCCTCCCGGCAGAAGAGGGGGCTGTACCTTTCGCTGGGGTTCAGCCTGATTACCGTTCTTTTGATTCTGTTTTTTACCACAGATGAAGAAACCTGGGTCGGGCTGCAGAGAGTCCGCCCGGAATTTCTCCTGCTGGCCCTTCTGGTGGTAGTGGGGGCCTGGCTTATGGAGGGGGCCCGCATTCGCTATATTGCGGCCTCCCTGGAGGAAGGGAAGAAAATCGGATTTTTCGCCGGAACCCGGGTCTTTCTTTCCGCTTTCTTTTTTGCGGGGATAACTCCCATGACCCTGGGGGAATGGCCCGCCCTGATTTATTTTCTTCACCAGAGCGGAGTTTCCCTGGGAGAGTCCACGGCCACAATGGTCATCCGGACGGCCCTGACCCGGTTCCTGTTCCTGGTACTGGCCCTGGTTCTTCTCATCGTTTATGATGGCCGGGTGGGGGGCGGAGATACCATGAATGCTTTTTTCCGTTCCGCCCTGGTGATTTTGGCCTTTACCTCGGTCATTTATTTTATCGTACTTTTTAAGCCCCGGCTGATCTGGACGGTGTTTAGAACGTTAAAAAGAATTCCGTTCCTCAATAGGTTGGCCAACTCCAGAAGACTTCAGGGTTTTGTACAGAGACTGCGGGAGGAGGCGGAGCTTTTCCAGCAGTCCCTGAGCAAGCTGAAAAGGACTAACCGGACCCGGCTGATTATACCGGTGCTGCTGACCTTCGGCTACTGGTTCAGCTACTTTCTGGTGGCCCCGGTGCTCCTTATGGGACTGGACCTGACCTTTGATTTCTGGCGGATTCTGGTGTGGCAGGTGTTCATCGTCCTGATTATCGGGTACACCCCACTGCCGGGGGGCAGCGGCGTGGTGGAGCTGACCCTGGCCACCTTTTTCAGCCGGTATGTGCCCTCCAGCATCATCGGTATATTCGTGGTCAGCTGGCGCTTTTTCACTTATTACCTGTACCTGATGGTGGGAGGTTTCTTGGCTTCCCGGCGCCTGTCCCGGTAAGGCCCACAGGGCAAAAAAAAATTAATTTTTGCAGGGATTTTTAAAATTCCGTCGAATAAAGGGTTATAGGTAAGTGCCGTACAGGCATTGCCTCTGGCCTTAAGAAAAAGGTGGTTTTTTTGCCGCAAAAACCTAAGAAAGACAACAGCGAAGAGACAAAGAAAATTGATCTGCGTCCCCTGAAGTATATGGGGTTGGTAATGCAGCTGGGGATTACTATTGCATTACCGCTGGTTTTTATGGTTTTCTTAGCCCAATGGATTATGAATAATTATCTGCAAAGCGTTTGGGTATTAATTATTCTTATTTTATCAGGTCTTTTTGTGGGTTTCTGGAATGCATACCGCTTAATCACGAAGATGAGGTTTTAGCTATGAAAAGTCCGGATGCCATTTGGGTCCAGGTCATCATGAACTGCATAAAAATCAGTCTGGTGGTTATGACCGTTTTGTTTATCAGACAGGATTACCCGGCCGTGTTAGGCCTTCTTTTAGGTACCGTTGCGGCTATTGTTAAATTTTACCTGATGGCCGGTGCGGTGACTAAATCTATCGATATGAGTTCCAGCAAAGCTGCTGCATATACTTATTCCCGCTATATTATGAGACAACTTTTTACTGCGGGCGTCCTGATTGGGGCGCTGTTAATAGACGGGATTAATTTTTTTTGGGCTGTGGGTGGAATTTTACTTCCCCAGGTCGTGATTGTTGGAGGATATGTATTTAATTTTCTTAAGCAGAGCCTCAGTTCTTCCCGTAAAACCAACGAGAACGGCCCTACATAAAAGCACGGTTCGGCCGGGCTGAAAGCAGCTCCTGACAAAAGGCTCTTTAACGTAATAAAGACATATGTACAGGCAGTCAATGAGCCCTGTATAGAAGGCTCAATGGTGTTTTGCTTTTCCCCTCTTTGGGAGCCAAAAGACGGCTTTAAAAAGCAATTTTCAATATAAAAAATTAATTATAAAGGAGGGAAGAAGATGATCAATATTTTCAACGCGGCAACATTCGCAGCTTCGGCTGATAACGGCGGCGGCCTGACATTTGAACCCGCAGTAATGTTTGAAATTAATGGGTTTCAGATTGTTGAAACGGTCACCACCACATGGGTTATCATGGCAATACTGGTTGTATTATCTATTTTAGCCACGCGAAACCTGACCATGGTTCCCAGGGGACTGCAGCACTTTTTTGAAGTAGTTATAGACGGCATTCATTACCTTTTAGACAGCACCATGGGACCTGCACGAAGGGGTTTTGCCGCATATATCACGACTTTGGCCCTGTTCCTTGTTTTTGCAAACCTGACGGGGCTCATCGGTATCAGGCAGCCCACAGCCGACCTCAACACGACATTTGTTCTTTCAATCTTGACCTTTATCTGCACCCAGTTTTATGCATTTAAAGAGAAAGGTCTCGGGAAGTATGTTAAGGAAACATTCTTTTCACCGGTACCGCTTTTGTTTCCTTTATTCCTGGTAGGAGAGCTGGCAAACCCGGTTTCGCTGGGGTTCCGTCTCTTCGGTAACATGCTGGGTGGACTGGTCATGATGGGCCTTATTTATCACTTTGCTCCAATTCTGGTACCTATACCACTGCACCTGTATTTTGACCTTTTTGCGGGCCTGATTCAGACATTGATCTTCGTGATGCTGACCATGACCTACATCACCATGGGGATGGATTAACCGGTGCTGTGACCCCGGCAGCAAAGCGGGGCAGGAGCCAAAAATATTCATGTGAAATATGTTTTGAATATTTTGAAAGGAGTGGTGGCTTCTCTACCATCTAAAGGAATAAAGGCCAGATTTACCTAGTGTACAGTTTAAACGTACTTAATTAAAAATGTATTATTCAAAAATTATTATTTTTTAATCCAAAGGAGGAAAATTGAAAATGATCGATAGTGTAACTATTATTAGAGCCGCTTCCGCTTTAGGAGCAGGATTTGCCATGATCGCTGGTATTGGCCCTGGGATTGGTCAGGGATACGCTGCAGGTAAAGGTGCTGAGGGTGTAGGAAGGCAGCCCGAAGCCAAGGGTGACATTTTAACCACCATGATTCTTGGACAGGCTATTGCTGAGACCACCGGTATTTACGCTCTGGTTGTTGCCTTAATTCTTCTTTTCGCCAAT
>SKNC01000021.1 GCA_007120745.1 Bacillota bacterium | reverse complement strand
TGCTTTCAGCCTCTTGAGAAACCCGGCCGCTGAGGGAAAACAGGATTCTTTCCACCTCTTTATGCTCGCTGCTTCTCAGCTGGTTCAGCTGATTGTTGGCCTCCACCACAGCCATGGGCTCAATAAATAGTGTTGCCCCGCTGGCGGACTGGTCATGAACAATGCCTTCCACCTGTCCCTTGTATTCAATTTTCACAGGAACCACGTACCGATTATTCCGTTGAGTTACAATGTTCTCCTGCAGATATTTACCGGTGGTGGTACTTCGCAAAATTTTTTCCAGTTCTCTCTGGATTCTTCCCTGAGCAATTTTTATCTGCCTTCGAAGGGAGGAAAGTTCTGAGGATGCCTCATCGGTGACCTCCCCCTCCGGGTTAATACTTCGAAGAAGTAAATTTTCCAGGCCTGTATAATCCCCTGCTTCCTCTGCCAGGGACAGCAACATACCTGTGCCGTGCTCCTTGACTTGTTTTTTTATTTTTTTAAATGAAGCAATATTATCTCCGATCTCCCGAAGCTGCAGGGCATTTAAAGCTCCTCCCCTCTGACAGCGCAGCAAGTAGGGGCGAATATCCGTTACGCCGGACAGCCTGATATTTACTTTATCCAGCAGGCTGCATCCCTCCGTAGTTTCTTTCTGCCACCTTTGCAACCTCTGTATGTCTGATTCCGGGCGCAGGTCCTCGGTCAATTCCTGCCCTAATACCGTGTCACATTTGGAGGAAAGCATCTTTATAATTTTATCAAATTCCAGCAGTTCTAAGTTTTTTTCCATCAGGTTTTCTTTCCCTTCCTTATTGAAACAGGGCCCTTCTTTGCCTTTTTGTTTCTTACATGTCTGGCAGAAACATATGGGTTCCCGGAAATATAGAAACGCAGCAGTTTGTCAACCCCTGTCTTAATACCAATGCGGGGACTGGACTCAATTTTTAAGTCTTCCCGGGAATCCAAGATAGTAAGTTTACTTTCGGTTAAACTTATGCCGTTGTGATGCCTGGTAATTCCCATGGCCTGGCACAATTTGCCGGGCCCGCTGGTCAAATTCAAAATATCCGAAGTTCCCCTTCGCTGCTGCATCCAGGGAATCCCCTCTAAAGGTTCCAGCGCCCGGATCAAAACGGCTTCTCCCACTCCTTCTTCCCGGGTAACTGCATTAAAGCAGTAGTACATTCCGTAGATTAAATAAACGTAAGCCCTGCCGGCAGGTCCGAACATGGCTTCGTTTCGCTTCGTCTTTCCCCGGGAAGCATGACAGGCGGGGTCATCTTTGCTCAGGTAAGCCTCTGTCTCCACAATTTTTCCCGAAACTGTCCCTTCCGGCAGAGAATGCACCAGTATTTTCCCCAGAAGGTCTTGGGCTGCCTGAACTGTATCATGCGTAAAAAAGTCCTCTGACAGTGTTTTCATTGATTTCACGCTGCAATCAAACCTTTTTGTTGGTTAATGCTTCTAAGCCCAGGTCAATCATAACCATGGCATATTGTTCAAAAATAGAATAACCCAGGGATAATTCTTTGGCTTCCAGTAAAGTAGGGTGAGGAATAAAGTTTAAAAGGATAATAAGAATAAGAATAAATAAAACCCCTTTAGCCGCACCTAAGGCTGTCCCCAGCAGGGAATTAAACTGCTTAATTAAAGGCAGGGAAGTAAATAGACTCAGCACTCTCCCTAAAAAGAGTAAAACTACACCACTTACAGCCAAAACAGCAAAAACCCCCATTAAGGTAACGGCATACTCCTCCAAATGAAGAATACTAAATAGTTCAATTTCCAGGGAACTCAAAAAAGCGCTGATATTAAAAAGCTCATCCAGCACCTGCCCCACCCCCGGGCCCAGTTTGAAAGCCAGGAGCCAGGAAACAATGAATCCGAATAAATCCAGCAGCTGCAGCATCATCCCTCTTTTTAAACCCGAAAAAACGCTGAGGAGAAGAATAAATATAAAAACAATATCCAGCCAGTTCACTTTGAATCACCGGACTTTTTACTCTTTTCTTCCAGCTTCATGTTCAATTTTTTTACTTCCCTCTTTAAATTAAATATTTCATCACTTAAATTGATGGCTGTAAGCACGGCTATCCTGCTCTTGCTGATCCCGCCGCTAGCCTGGGAGAGCTCATACATCTTCGTGTTCACATAATCTGCCAACCTCTTCATGTAATTCACCGGCAGTTCGCTTTTAATGGTGTACTCTTCCCCATAAATTTTCACTTTAACCTTATTTTTCCCATCATTCATCGGAAAACCTCCAGAGTGATAAAAATTAATACTTATTTCGAGAGAAATCAACAAAATCCTGCCTTTAAAAAACCCCCGTCATAAACGGAGGTAAAAAATCAAGCTTATTCCCGGATGCGGGCTTCAAACTTTTTCACCAATGTATCTATGACTCTTTGGTGAAGGTCATTGACTTCTTTATCCGTTAAGGTCTTTTCCCTGGATCGGTAAACAATGGAATAGGCCAGGCTCCGGTATCCAGAAGGTATTTGTTCCCCCTGGTATACATCAAATAATGTTAATTCTTCTACCAGTTCCCCTGCGGTATCCAAAATTTCTTGCCGGATCCGATCTGAGGAGATCGAATCTTTTACTACTACGGCGAGATCCCTGAGAGCCGCAGGATATTTGGGCAGGGTTTTAAAATTCGTGTGCAGTTGGGCATATTTCAGGATACGGCTGAAATCAATTTCCGCTGCATATACTTTCCCCTCCAGGTCAAACCGGGACATTACCTCCCCATGAATTTCACCCATGATCCCCAGTTTTTCTCCTTCAATCGATATCTCTGCAGCCCTGCCGGGATGAAAGGCAGGATGATTGACCGGGCTGAAGCTGTAGTTTTCTATCCCCATCTTTTGGATAAACAGCTCCAAAATTCCCTTCAGGTCATAAAAATCAACCTGCTTTGGCTTTTGGCTCCAGTTTTCTATCCCCCATTTTCCCGAAAGAACTACCGCCAGAGTCTCCCGTTCCCAGGGAAGGGTATCCGAAGAAGATTCTCTGGGAATAAATATTGAACCCAGTTCAAATAAACGTATGTTATGAATATTTCGATTGACATTATATTTTACCGAATGTAACAAGTTCCCTAAAAGAGTAGTCCTCATTACACCCTGCTCTTCAGAGAGGGGATTATAAACTTTGACCACATTTCTTAAGGGGTCTTCTTTTTCCAGCATCAGGTCATCATACTGCCGGAAAGGGATGAAAGAATAGGTTATGGCTTCGTAAAGGCCAAAGGACACGAGAAGTTTCTTTGCCAGGTCCTCCAGGTGCTGCTCTCTGGTTTTTCTACCCTGGGTAATGACTCCCCGGGGTAGAGTGGTTTCAATATGCTCATACCCATAAATTCGAGCAATCTCTTCTACCAGGTCGATCTCCCGGGTAATATCCGACCTCCGGGGAGGAACAGTTACATGAAGAAGGCCGCCGGATTCCTCGGTCTCAAATTGTAAGCCTTCCATGATTTCTTTAATTTCCTGATCAGAAATATCCAGCCCAATAATCTCTCTGGCTCGGTCCCTGCGCAGGGGAACAACCAAATTAGATACAGGCCTGGGATATTCATCTACCACTCCCTCTACCACCTGGCCGGAGGAGAGCTGTGCCATCAGTTGAGCCGCCCGGCTGGCAGCCCTGATGGTTCCTTCAGGGTCCGTTCCTCTTTCAAATCTCAGAGATGATTCGGACCTCAGGCCCAGGTTCCGGGAAGTTCTGCGTATGGTGGTAGGTTCAAAGCAGGCTGCTTCAATCAAAACCGTTCGGGTCTGCTCCGTTATTTCTGTACTAAAGCCGCCCATCACTCCTGCCAGGGCAACCGGTCCCGAAGGATCAGTAATCACCAGCATACTTTCATCCAATTTCCGTTCCTGCTCATCCAAAGTTAGCAGCAGCTCTCCCGCCTCCGCTTTTCTCACAATAATCTTTTTATCCTTGATCCGGTCATAATCAAAACCGTGCAGGGGCTGGTTGCATTCCCACATCACATAGTTGGTCACATCCACGATGTTGTTGATCGGCCTGATACCTGCCGCTAAAAGTCTTCTCTGCAGCCAGAGGGGAGAAGGCCTGACGGTAACATTTTTAACGATTCTGGCTGAATAACGGGAGCACAAGTCTTCATCTATAATTTTCACTTCCACCAGGTTGTCAATATCTTCTTTTACGGTGGGAAACTCTGGAAAATCTATTTTCAAAGCCGCTCCGGTGATGGCGGATACTTCATATGCTGCCCCCAGCAGCCCCAGGCAGTCTGAACGGTTGGGGGTAAGCCCCAGTTCCAAAATCCAGTCATCCAGGGCTAATGCCGTTACAATATCCGTTCCCACGGGGTACTCCTCATCCAGCACTAAAATCCCATGGTCATGGACAAGTTCCAGCCCCAGTTCCTCAGCAGAACAAAGCATTCCGTTGGAAGTTACCCCCCTCAGCTTGCTCTTCTTGATTTTAAAGCCTCCGGGCAGCACTGCCCCGGGTTTCGCTACCGGAACCAGGTCTCCTGCCTGAAAATTATCAATTCCTGCAACTACTTGAGAAATTTCACTGCCTGTATCCACCTGGGCAACAAATAATTTATCTGCTTCAGGATGTTTTTCTACAGAAAGGACCTTCCCCACCACCGTATTAGTAATCCCTGGATTGAAAGAGGAGACCGCCTCCACTTCGATCCCGGACATGGTGAGTTTTTCTGCTAATTCCTCTGGACCCATCTGCAGATCCACGTAATCTTTTAACCACTGGTATGATACTAACATTCCAATAAACCTCCCGTTTGCTTATCTTGTTTATAGTTTCAATATTTGAGAGTTACCTGAATGCGACAGTTGAGAACCATCCCGTTTGTCGCGTTTGTAACACGTGGGTGACTGCAGCAAGGGTTAAAACTGGCTGAGCATTCGAAGATCGTTGCTGAAAAAAAGCCTCAGGTCATCAAAACCGTACTTCAACATGGCAATTCTCTCTACTCCCATGCCAAAGGCATACCCGGTAACCTCTTCCGGATTATATCCGGAAACTTCCAGGACCCGGGGATGAATCATCCCTGCCCCCAGCACCTCCAGCCAACCGCTCTGGCCACAGACCCGGCAGCCTTCCCCCCGGCACATCACACAGGATATATCAACTTCCGCGCTGGGTTCCGTAAAGGGGAAAAAACTGGGCCTCAGTCGGATCTTCAATTCTTTCCCAAACATCTGCCGGGCAAAGAGAAGGAGAGTGCCTTTTAAATCCCCTAAAGAGATGTCCTTATCCACCGCAAACCCTTCCACCTGGTGGAACATGGGAGAGTGGGTAGCATCATCATCCCTTCGATATACTTTGCCGGGAGCTATAATCCGTAAGGGAACTTCCGGGGCCACTTTTTCCATGGTCCTGATCTGTACCGGTGAGGTATGAGTCCTCAGTACAATTTCTTCTGAGATATAAAAAGAATCCTGCATATCCCTGGCCGGATGTTCCTTGGGAATGTTCAGCGCTTCAAAATTATAGTAGTCTGTTTCAATCTCCGGTCCGTCGGCAATGGTGAATCCCATTCCCAAAAATATTTCTTTAATTTCATCCATAACCAGGGTTAAGGGATGCTTTTGACCAAAAAAAGGGAGGTTCCCCGGTAGGGTTACATCAAGCCTTTCTTTCTCCCATTGAGCTGCCTTTTCACCCCGGGCCAGCTGTGCTTTTCTTTCCTCAATAAGTACGCTGATTTCTTCTTTTACCTGGTTGGCCAGATTTCCTATGACAGGCCTTTCTTCCTTAGACAGGGAACCCATACTTCTCAACACCCGGGTTATTTCTCCCTTTTTCCCCAGGTATTTCACCTGAATTCCTTTTAATTTTTCCGATTCCAGAACTTCCTGGATTTCCTGACTCGCTCTTATTTTGATATCCTGCAGCGTATCCTTCAACTCTTTTTTACCTCCTGAAATTTCTTTTGTAATAAATAAAAAACTTTCGTCAAGGGACGAAAGTTTTCTTCCGCGGTACCACCCAGGTTAGCTTAACAAATTTCCTAAGCTCAACTTTAGTTCTCATAACGCTGAGCCGGCGGCCTTGCTTACACAGGACACAACTCTCCCTTCAGCAGGCGGTTCCGGAGCGAACTTCAGCTAACTTTTCCCGGAGAAGCTCTCAGTCGCTGACTTCTCCTCCCTTGGGGTCCGGTTAACCTACTCCTCTCCTTCATAACCTTTCCTCTTTACAGCACAATCAACCTTTTATAGACCAGGTATGCAGAAACAGAACCCGTGCTCTCAAATAATTTCCAAAAAAAATCGGCGGTAAGCAAAAATAAGCACTTCCCTTCCGTAGTTTCGGAACTCATGAACTCAGAAAAATTATAACATACCGAATTTCAAAATACAAGTTGAACCGATTAAAAGGAAGAAAAGTGTCTCTGCCTGATTCCCTCATAAACAATGACGCCCGCTGAGACTGATACGTTCAGTGATTCTACCGGTCCCAGAATAGGTATTTTTATTGACTGGTCTGCAGCGATTTTTAACTCTTCACTGACTCCAAAGGCTTCACTTCCAAAAACCACGGCGGTGGGAGCGGTAAAATCTGTCTGGAAGCAGCTTATTTTGCCCTCCAGATCCGTCACCATAATTTTAATATCGCAGTCCCGCAGGTAGTTAATAACACTTTCCACGTCTTTAATGCTGACCACCGGGATTTGAAAAATAGCTCCCATGGTTCCTCTTAGGGTTTTCGGATTATAGATATCCACCGTTCCCCGGGTAACAATCACCCCCGAAACGTGAGCAGCGGAAGCAGTCCTGATCATTGATCCCAGGTTCCCAGGATCTTGAACTCCGGATAATACTAGAATAAAAGGATTCTTTGATTCTGTTACCTGGTTAAGATGATACTCAGGCTTTTTTACTACCGCTAAAATTCCCTGAGGATTTTCTGTGTCAGCGGTCTCCTTAAGAAGTCCTTTGGCAGTATTGATAGTTCTAACCTCAGGCTGTTTGATAGATATGGTCTGCAGCAGTTCTCTTCCCTGCAGTCTCTTCAATAGTTCTTCGGAGTATAAAACAGAAGTGAATTCCACCTGCTGCTTCAGCGCTTCTTCGATCAGTCTAACTCCCTCCAGGGGAATCAACCCGGTTCTGTCCCTGTATTTCTTTCGTAAAAGAGCAGTATACTGCTTAACTTCCGGGTTCTGGCTGCTGGTTACTAAAACCATGTTACAGTCCTCCTAAAAAATCTCCAGTTTGCGAAGGTTATTATTTTTCCCGGCTACAATCATTATGTCACCATGGGCTATTAAATCTTCGGCTTTAGGTGATAGATTGATGTGACCCTCAGCATTTTTTACTGCGATAACATTCACTCCAAAGCGGACCCTTAAATCTAATTCAGCCAGGGTTTTTCCTGCAATAGTATCAGGTACCACAATTTCCACAATACTGAAATCCGGAGAAAGCTCGATATAATCTATAATGTTTGCCGCCACCAGGTTGTGAGCTACTCGAATCCCCATATCTCTTTCGGGGAAGATTACCCGATCTGCACCGATACGGTAAAGTACTTTGCCGTGCAGTTCGGTGCGGGCCTTAGCCACCACCTGTTTTACCCCTATTTCTTTCAATATTAAAGTAGTCAAAATGTTGGCTTGAATGTCCTGACCGATACTCACAATGACCACATCAAAATTTTTTATTCCCAGCGCCAGCAGAGCATCTTCGCTGGTAGAATCCGCCTGTACCGCGTGGGTGACTTTATCGGTAATTTCCTGCACTTTCTCCTCGTTAAGATCCATGGCCAGAACATCGTGACCCATTTCAAAAAGGGTGGTGGCAATGTTGGCCCCAAAAATCCCTATCCCGATAACCGCAAACTGCCTCATGAAAATCCTCCTTATCCCACCAGAATCCGTTCTTCCGGATACCTGAACGGAGCCTTCTTTTTTAAAGCCTGGGCCAGAGCCAGGGTCAAGGTCAGGGGCCCTACCCGGCCTGCAAACATGGTGATAATGATTAAAAAACGTCCCGCAGCGCTTAATTCCGTTGTTAATCCTGCGGAAAGCCCTACCGTGCCGAAAGCCGATATCGTTTCAAACAAGATCTCCAGGAACCGGGCACTTTCAGTTATAGTCAATAAAAGAGATACTACAAACACCAGGATAATTGACACGACAATGATGGATAACGCTTTATTGACAATAACAAAAGGAAGCCTTCGCCGAAAAACAAATACCTCCTCTTGCCCCCTGATAATGGAGAGCACAGCTATAATAATGGCGCTGAAGGAGGTGGTTTTTATTCCTCCCCCTGTGGAGGCGGGAGATGCACCGATAAACATCAGCCCCATCAAAAAGTACAAAGTAGCATCCTGCAGCCCGTCTGTGGGAAGTACACTAAACCCCGCAGTTCTTGGAGTTGCCGCTGTAAAAAGGGCATTAATAAGCCTTGAAAATATACCCATGGAACCCAGGGATTCTGGATTGGCACTCTCCAGGGTCAGGACTGCCGCTGTTCCCAGAACCAGTAAGATAAAACTGCTGGCCAGGACAATCTTGGAATGCAGAGATAATTTTCTGAGATTTCTCTTCTGCTGAACTTCTAAAAGAACCGTAAATCCCAGACCTCCCAATAAAAAAAGAAACATGATGGTACTCATCACCACATAGTCATCATTAAAAATAGTAAGACTTCGAAACCCTCCCATTAAATCAAATCCCGCGTTACAAAACGCAGATATGGAGTGAAATACACTGTAATATAAACCGGTCTTCCAGCCATAAATGGGTACAAATCTGGTGCTTAAAAACAGGGCTCCAAGTGCCTCCAGAAAGAAAGTAAACAAAATAATTTTTTTGGTCAGCCTGATTAATCCTGATAGAGTCATCTGGTTTAATGCCTCCTGGATTACCAGGCGTTCCTTTAATGAAATTTTTCTCCCAAGCATTACAAATATTACAGTGCCTGCTGTCATAAATCCCAGACCGCCAACCTGTATCAGGCACATAATTACAATCTGTCCGAAGGGAGTAAAAAAAGTACCCGTATCTACCACCACCAGTCCCGTCACACAAACCGCAGAAGTAGCGGTAAAAAGAGCATCCAAAAGACTTATACCGGTATAAGTGGAAACAGGCAGCATTAGTAGTATGGCACCTGCCAGTATAAGTGCTGCAAAGCCCAACACAAGCACCCGGGCAGGAGTAAGTCTATCCACCAGTCTTTTCATATGATTCACTCCAGTTTAGTTCCGGATGAAACTATAAATAAAATAAAGGCCTGATCTGCATTCTAACAGCAGCAGCCGGTCATACCTGTCTCAGGCCTTCCATTATTAGCTATTGAGTTGCTGTCTGGCAACATTCACCAGTTGGCTGAAAGCCTGGGCATCGGAAACTGCCAGCTCAGCCAGCATCTTTCGATTTATTTCCACTCCTGCCTTTTTAAGCCCGTTCACCATGGTGCTGTAAGACATTCCATTCTGTCGGGCCGCCGCGTTAATTCGGGTAATCCAAAGCCGCCTGAAATCTCTTTTCCGATTCCTTCTATCTCTGTAGGCATAGGCCAGCGATTTCATTACCTGCTGATTGGCCATTTTAAATATCTTGCTGTTGGAACCCCGATAACCTTTGGCCATCTTCAGTATTTTTTTATGTCTGCGTTTTACATTAACGCCCCTTTTTACTCTAGGCATAAAGTATTCCCCCTTACATAATCTTTTGATATCACATTCTTGTTAAATTAAATTCGATGAAAAAGCCATGACTTTTTCCCTAATATAACTTTACTAAGGTAAAAGCTTCTTCACTCTTTTCATGTCCGCAGCGCTGACTACGTCAGACTTCCGCAGTCTTCTTTTTCTTTTGGCCGTCTTCTTGGTTAAAATATGGCTTTTATATGCTCTCATGCGCTTAATTTTTCCGGTTTTCGTTTTCTTAAAACGTTTAGCAGCCCCTCTATGGGTCTTCATTTTAGGCATTTTTATCCCCCTTATTTTGTGCAGGTGCAAGAATCATAATCATGTTTCTTCCTTCTACCTTTGGTTTTTTTTCTATTGTGGAAATGTCTTTTAATTCTTCCGCTATTCTATCACATATTACTTTACCCAGTTCCGAGTGGGTAATTTCCCTCCCTCTGAACATGACGGTAACTTTTACTTTGTCTTCGTTTTCTAAAAAACGCTGTGCATTTTTTACTTTCACATTCAGATCATGATCTTCAATATTAGGACGTACTTTCACTTCCTTAACAGTAATCACTTTTTGCTTTTTACGGGCCTCTTTATCTCTTTTGCTCTG
>SKNC01000030.1 GCA_007120745.1 Bacillota bacterium | reverse complement strand
TCTGGTTGTCAATCAGCTGAAACAGTTTCGCCAGGTTGGCCGGGGTAATGAGGCAGCAGGAGATGTCTTCTTTCCTGGCATTTAACAGGCCGATCAGCTCCCCCATCACCCAGTTGCTCACAAACTTGGGATTGGGATACAGGGCAACTGCCTGGTCATAAAACTCTGCCAGTTCTCTGCTGGCGGTCAGCACTTCCGCATCATACAGTGGAAGGTTATATTCCTTAACAAACCTTTGTATTTTTTCATCCGGCAGCTCCGGCAGGTTGTTTTTGATTTTGTCTATCCAGTCAAGGCTGTTTTCCAAAGGGAGAACATTGGGGTCCGGAAAGCAGCGATAATTGGAGGCCTTAAATTTGCTGCGCATGGCCGTGGTAGTTCCTTTGCTCTCATTCCAGTGCCGGGTTTCAGGAACCACTTCACTGCCGGAACTCACCGCTTTACTCTGTCGTTTAATTTCATACTCAATTCCCCTTTGGACCGCCCGGAAAGAGTTCATGTTTTTTAGCTCCGTTTTGTTGTTAAAGACATCGCTCCCCGCCGGCCTTATGCTTACATTGGCATCACACCGCATAGAACCCTCCTCCATTTTGCAGTCGGAAACTTCTGTATAAAGCAGCGTTGTTCTTAGTTTCTGAAGAAAAATCCGGGCTTCCTCCGCACTGCGGATATCCGGTTCCGTAACAATCTCAATCAAAGGAACACCGGCCCGGTTAAAATCCACCCGGCTGTAGGGAGAATCCAGAATATTGCCGGTATGAAGGAGCTTTCCGGTATCCTCCTCCAGGTGCAGCTGGTGAATGCCTATTCTCCTATTTTCTCCCTCAACATTAATATCCACATACCCGTTGGTTCCCATGGGGAAAAAATATTGTGAGATTTGATATCCCTTGGGAAGGTCTGCATAAAAGTAATTTTTCCGGTCAAAGGTGGTCTCTTCCACAATGTCACAGTTTAAGGCCAGCGCCGCCTTAACGGCAAATTCCACCGCTTTTTCGTTCAACAGGGGACGGGACCCGGGAAGGCCCAGGCAAACCGGACATGTTTGAGTGTTGGGTTCCTCACCAAAAGTAGTACTGCATCCGCAAAAAATTTTGGTTTTTGTTATCAGCTCCACATGGATTTCTAATCCAATAACAGGTTCAAACTTCAATGTTTTTCACCTCTGCTCATATAATCAGGCGTCACTGCCTTTACTACTCAACATCCTTTAAAAACAGCGCCGTTACATGTCGATTTTAGCCCTGTTTTTTCATTTTGGGAATAACATTAAATCACTTATCAATCACCATCTATCAATCTATAACAAACTACAATTTTATTTATCAGTAAGTTTTTATCTATCACTCTTTATACATCATTTATTTTCCAGAGCATGTAATACACTCAACAGCTTTCCTTCATCAAAAAACCTTCCAATTAACTGGAGCCCTGCGGGCAAATCATCATCAGATGTAACAGGGATTGTTAAAGCAGGGTTTCCTGCCAGGTTGGCTGCTGCAGTAAAAATGTTTGCACTGCTGTCCAGGCCGTACCGGCTGTCCAGGTCCGACAATAACGGAGCACGAAAGGGAACCGCAGGAGCGGCAATCATATCCACAGTTTTTAGAGATTCTTCCAGTTCTTCTTTAATCTTTGTTCTTAATTTTTGGGCAGAAACAAAGATTTCGTTAAAATATTTTTCCGAAGAGGCCAGAGCCCCAAAGGTTACATACTGTTTTAAAAATGAGCCAAACCCCTCTGTTCTGCTGTTTATGTACATTTCCTGAAGATGCTTTGAAGGGATTCTGAAACCGAATCGAACCCCATCAAAGTTTGACAGGGTGGAAAAGGCTTCTACCGCCCCGATGATAGTGGCTGTAGAGGACGCCTGGAAAAAATGGGGAAGGTCCACTTCCACAAGGATGCATCCCAAATCTTTCAGCCTGGCCAGCTCTTTTTCCAATAATACCTCTACCTCAGGTTCGAGACTCTCCACCTGGCCCCACCCTTTCAGCAGGCCAAGCTTTAACCCGGTCACATCTTCCTTAAGAGTTTCTGTATACCGGGGAGCCGGATTGTTTAAGGTAGAGGGATCCCGGGAATCTTCACCGGCGATACATTCTAACACCAGGGCAATATCCGCGGCGCTGCGGGCTATAATGCCAATCTGGTCCAGGGAAGGAGCATAATCGATCAGCCCCCAGCGGGAAATTCTGCCGTAGCCGGGCTTCAATCCTGCCAGACCGGAAAAAGCAGCCGCCTGCCTCAGTCCCCCCCGGGCATCTGACCCCAGTCCAAACACAGCTTCACCCAGGGCTACCGCACCGGCGATACCGGACCCGGCAGTACGTTCTATATCCCAGGGATTTTTAGATGGGCCAAAAAAGGATACCCCCCTGGAATCCCCTACGCCAAATTCATCCATATTGCCTTTTCCAACAATGCTTACTCCCGCATCCTTTAGTTTATCCACCACATAAGCATTGTCTGGAGAAAGGTAGTTCTCTAACATTCTCGAACCGCAGGTGGTTTTCATATCTTCAGAACAAATATTATCTGACAACACCGCAGTAACACCGGACAGCGGATTCCTGTCTTCCCCTGCGCTCTCCGGAACATCTGCGGCCTGTTTCTCCAGCTCTTGAACATCCAGGGATATAAAGGCGTTATATTTCTCCCTGGCCGCTGAAACCAGGCTCAGCTGTTCTGCCCGGTGCTTCTCCACCCCCGGCAGTTCTTTTCCGTACTTATTCTGATTACTGATTAATGTATCTGAATTCTTCAACCTCAACCCTCCCTCACAGTATTATTCTTCTATAATTCTGGGTACATGATGACAGTGATCGTCTGCATCAGGCGCATTGGCCAATGCTTTGTTTACAGGCAGAGAGGGCTGAACCTCATCCTCCCGCAGCACTGTACTTGATTTGATTGGGAAAAATGTTGGTGAAACCTCTTCAAGATCAGGCCCCAGAAATGACTTTACTTTTATGAAAAGCTGCTGTGCTTCCTGAAGCAGGGACTGCTCTTCCTGGACACTCAGCTCAACCCGAGCATCCCAGGAGGCCTCCTTTATATCTTGTGAGGAAACAGTCATATGTTTTCACCCCTTTGCTGAATTTTTCTTCCGCTACCAATTATAACATTAGATTGTTCAACTGGAAAATTCCTGCTTTGTCTGCGGCCTTATTTGAGCACCACCGGCTGCCTGGAAGTCCTCCAGGTATTCTTTCAGGGTTCTTACAGAAAAATCCTTGCCTTCTCCATACTTCATTTCCAGCACCTCCAGAAAAGCCTGTACCGTATCGGGAGAAGTCAGGCAGGGAATTTTCAGTTCCACGCAGCTTCTTCTCATCTGGTAACCGGTAGAACTGAGTTTCTGCCCAAAGGTGGGAGTATTAATCACCAGGTCAAAACTGCCCTCCTGGATTAAATCCAGAACATTGGGCTTTCCTTCCCCTATTTTCTTCACCGTTTCAACTTCCCGTATTCCATAGGATTTGAGGCTTTCCGCTGTTCCTGAGGTAGCACATAAAATAAAGCCCATCCTGGCAAATCTTCGGGCCAGGGGCAGAATATCCTTTTTATCCTGACGGGCTACGGAGAAGAGAATGCGTCCTTTTTCCGGAAATGAATAACCGCTGGACAGCATGGTCTTATATAAGGCTCCAATAAAATTTGAGTCTATACCCAGCACTTCCCCGGTGGATTTCATCTCCGGGCCCAGAGAAATATCCACCTGGGTCAATTTCTCAAAGGAAAATACCGGCGCCTTTACCGTAACATAAGGAGGGTTTTCCTTCAGGCCGGTCCCAAAGCCCAGGTCCTTTAACCGGGCACCCAACATAATTTCCACTGCCATTTTTACCATGGGAATTCCGGTTACCTTGCTTAAAATAGGCACTGTACGGCTGGCCCGGGGATTGACCTCCAGGACATAAACCCGGTCCTTGTAAATGACGAACTGAATATTAATCAACCCTTTTGTCTGTAAGGCCCTGGCTATCTTTTTCGTATAATTTACCAGGGTATCCAGCTGTTTTCGGGTAATATTCCTGGGGGGGAAGACAGCCATGCTGTCTCCGGAATGGATGCCCGCCCGCTCAATATGTTCCATGATGCCAGGGATCAATATGTCTTCTCCATCGGCGATGGCATCCACCTCCACTTCCATCCCCAGGAGATATTTGTCAATTAATACAGGATGTTTGGGAGATACTTTGGCTGCCAGCTTTAAATAATTGAACATCTGGTCTTCGTTGTATACTAAATACATGGCCCGGCCGCCAATCACATAGGATGGCCGAATCAGCAGAGGAAACCCCAGCTTCAGGGCAACTCCCATGGCCTCCTCCGGAGTATATACCGAGGCCCCCTCCGCCTGGGGGATACCCAGGGATTGGAGCAGTTCCCAGAATTTTTGACGGTCCTCCGCCAGGTCAATATGGTCTACGGAGGTGCCCAGGATATTTACGCCCCTTTCCTTTAAAAACCCTGCCAGGTTGATGGCCGTCTGCCCTCCGAACTGAACAATGACCCCCTGTGGCTTCTCTTTATCTATGATGTTCAAAACATCCTCCGGGGTCAGAGGCTCGAAATAAAGCTTATCGGCACAGTCAAAATCAGTGCTCACCGTTTCAGGGTTGTTATTGACAATGATGGCCTCATGCCCTGCCTGCTGCAGTGCCCAGACCGCATGGACGGAGCAGTAATCAAACTCCACCCCCTGCCCGATCCGGATGGGGCCGGATCCGATTACCAGAACCCGGGAGCGGGTTGAAACCTTTACCTCGTCCTCTTCTTCATATGTGGAGTAATAATACGGCGTGGCCGCATCAAATTCCCCGGCACAAGTATCCACCATCTTGTAGGTGGGATTTATCTTGAATTTTTCCCGGAGACTCCTGACCTGCATCATATCAGTTTTCAGCAGATTGGCCAGGTCTTCATCAGAAAAACCGCTTCTTTTGGCTTCCCACAGGTCATTCTCCGTAACCTCCTGCAGGGTTAGGCCCATAAATTTTTCTGCCGTTTCCACCAGCTTTTTAAACTTATACAAGAAGAAATAATCAATCCGGGTCAGCTGATGAATTTTCTCCATGGTCCATTTCCGGTGAAAGGCTTCTGCCAGCACAAAAAGCCTCTCATCGCTGGCCCTTTCCAGCTCTCTGCTGATTTCTTCATCTCCCCAGTTTTCATAATTAACCGTCAGGAGCCCGAATATATTTATTTCTAGAGAACGCAGAGCCTTGAGAAAAGCTCCTTCAAAGGTGCGGTCAATGGACATAACCTCTCCTGTCGCTTTCATCTGGGTGCCCAGTCTTCGGTCCGCCAGCACAAATTTATCAAAGGGCCAGCGGGGAAACTTTAAGACCACATAATCAATACTGGGCTCAAAACAGGCAGTGGTTTTCTGAGTCACGGCGTTTTGTATTTCCTCCAGGGAGTAGCCGGCAGCAATCTTGGCCGCTACCTTTGCTATGGGATATCCGGTAGCCTTGGAGGCCAGGGCGCTGGAACGGCTGACCCGGGGATTCACTTCAATTACATTGTATCCAAAATCATGGGGGTTTACAGCAAACTGAATGTTGCACCCCCCTTCGATTCCCAGTGCCCGGATAATTTTTAAGGAGGCCCTGCGCAGGGCGTGATACTCAGTGTCCGTTAACGTTAATGCCGGAGCGGTCACCACGCTGTCCCCGGTATGAATGCCGATAGGGTCAATATTCTCCATGCTGCAGACGGTAATACAGGCATCCTTTCCGTCCCTCATCACCTCGAACTCGATTTCCTTCCAACCGGCTACACTCTGCTCCAGCAGTGCCTGATGAATCAAGCTCATCTTCAACCCCTTCTGCAGTTGAGACACCAGTTCCCGTTCTGAATATACCAGGCCGCCCCCGGATCCGCCCAGGGTGTAAGCGGGCCTGACCACAATGGGATACCCCACTTCACGGACGAAATTACACGCCTCCTCCAGGTTCCTTACAATGGCACTGGCGGGAATGGGTTCCCCTAAATCCACCATGGTCTGTTTAAATATTTCCCGGTCTTCCGCTTTTTTAATGGCTTCCAGGGGGGTTCCCAGGAGCATAACCCCTTCGTCCTGCAGGAAATTATCCTCAGAGAGCTCCATGGCCAGGTTTAAGCCGGTCTGCCCCCCCAGGGTGGGCAAAATGCCGTCGGGAGATTCTTTTCTGATAATTTTCTTTAAAAATTCAACCGTTAAAGGCTCTATATAAATGCGGTCCGCCATATCCAAATCGGTCATAATGGTAGCGGGATTGCTGTTCACCAGGACCACCTCTATACCCTCTTCCCTCAGGGCCTTGCAGGCCTGGGTACCGGCATAATCAAATTCCGCCGCCTGTCCAATAATGATAGGGCCTGAACCTATTACCAGCACTTTATTTAATCCTTTTCGTTTGGGCATAATCTTCCTCCTGTTGGCAGCTTCTTAAAGTGTTACTTCAGTTTTTCTCAGCACGCCCTCCAGAACATCCAGGGCAAATTTCAGGTCTGAGGCAGTTACATTCAGAGGGGGCAGGAAACGGAGTATATTCCCAGCAATACAGTTAACTACCAGTCCCTTTTTCATACATTCGCTCATGATTTCCCGGCCGTTCACTTCATTTTGTAATTCTACCGCAACCATGAGCCCTATGCCCCTGACTTCCTTTATAATAGATGAATAATTACTCTGTATTTTTTTCAATTCCTTTATAAAATTCTTGCTGTTCAGATTTACAAATGCCAGAATATTTTTTTCTAAAATTGTGGTGACTACCGCTTTGGCCGCTGCACAGGCCAGGGGATTGCCGCCAAAAGTGGAGGCATGGTCTCCCGGGCTGAAGGCCCGGGCTGCTTCCTCCACTGCCATCATGGCCCCGATGGGCACTCCGCCCCCCAGTCCCTTTGCCAGGGTAGTAATATCGGGATGTACCCCATAGTGTTCCGCAGCCAGGAATTTGCCGGTCCGTCCCAGTCCACACTGCACCTCGTCAAAAATAAGGACCAGCTTGTTTTCGTCGCACAGTTTTCTTAACCCCTGTATAAACTCCTCTGTCCCCACATGGATACCGCCCTCTCCCTGTACCGGTTCCACCAGGATTCCGCAGGTATGCTCCCCTACCAGAGAAGCAAAGGCCTGCAGGTCATTAAAGGGGGCATATTTAAAACCGGGAACCATGGGTTCAAACCCTTGATGGAACTTGGGCTGCCCGGTTGCGGTAATGGTTGCCATGGTCCGTCCATGAAAGGACTTCAGGGCAGTAATAATTTCAAAGCGTTTTTCATCCACAAAAAGTTTGGAGTATTTTCGGGCCAGTTTAATTGCCGCTTCATTGGCTTCCGCTCCGCTGTTGCAGAAAAATACCTTGTCCGCAGCGGAATTTTCCACCAGCAGCCGGGCCAGCTCCACCTGGGGCGCGGTGTAGTATAAGTTAGAACAGTGGAACAGTTTTTTTGACTGTTCCTCCAGAGCTTCTACCAGTACCGGTGGGCAGTGTCCCAGGATATTTACTGCCAGACCGCTGACCAGGTCCAGGTATGCATTTCCCTTCTCATCCCAGAGATAACTCCCTTTCCCTTTCACAAATAAAGGGGTTTCTTCCGGACTCCTGCCGTATGTGTTTATAATATATTTCCTTTCTAATTCTTTTATATTTTCCATGGGTTTTCCCCTTAATTCCAGGGCCGACCTCCTTTTCTACTCGATTACCATGGTACCAATTCCATGGTCGGTAAATATTTCTAACAGCAGTGAGTGAGGTATCCTGCCGTCCACAATATGAGTCCTGCGAACCTCATGCTCCAGAGCCATCAAACAGGCTTCCACCTTGGGAATCATTCCCTGGCTTATCTTGCCCTTTTGTATCATATCCATGGCCCGCTCCCTGGGCAGTGTGGCAATTAAAGAAGAAGTGTCGTCTGGGTCTTCAAAAATCCCCGCCACATCCGTTAAAATCATCAATTTTTCCGCCCCCAGTGCCGCTGCCATTTCCCCTGCCACATGGTCTGCATTGATGTTCAGGCTCTCTCCGTTCAAATTAACTCCCAGTGTTGATATTACCGGAATATATCCCTGGGCACTCAACGTAGTTATTACTTCAGGATTGATTTGAACAATATCCCCCACATAGCCCAGGTCCACTTCTTTTTCCTCTCCCTCCACCATTACGGTTTCCAGCGGTCGTTTCTGTGCAATAATGAGGTTGCTGTCTTTTCCGCTCAAACCCACGGCTTTTCCTCCGTACTGGTTTATCAACCCCACAATTTCTTTATTCACTTTACCTACCAGAACCATTTCCACCAGCTCAATGGTTTCTTTGTCGGTTACCCGAAGACCGTTGACAAACTCCGCCTCTTTCCCGATCCTGTTCATCAAACGGGTAACTTCAGCTCCGCCGCCATGCACCAGTATTGGATTCAATCCAATGTATTTTAATAATATAATGTCGATGATTACCGATTTCTTCAACTCGTCGTTGACCATGGCCTGACCCCCGTATTTAATCACCAGGGTCTTGTCTGCAAACGTCCTGATATAAGGCAGTGCCTCTATAAGAACCTCCGCTTTCTTAATAATTTCCTGCATTTTTTTACACCCCCGTAACAAATTTAAGATTTATGGTTAAGTACGGTAAGAACTGTTAATGGTAACGTACTGGTGGCTTAAATCAGACCCCCATGCCGTTATATTATGGTTCCCCATCTTGAGATTAATTAACACTTTTACCTCTTTTTGCTTTAATATTTCCAAGGCCCGGTCTTCGTTAAAAATCAGGCCTACCCCCTCCTTCATCACCTGCAGGTCCCCTAAAAAAATGTCCACTTTTTCCGGTTCAAAATCGCTTCTGGAATACCCCATGGCCGTAATGATTCTTCCCCAGTTGGCATCTTCACCAAAGAAGGCCGTTTTCACCAGATTGGAATTTAGAATCCCCATGGCCATTTTCCGGCCTGATTCATAATCCTTAACTCCCTGGAGAGTAACTTCAATTAGCTTGGTAGTCCCTTCCCCGTCATAGATAATCTGGCGGGCCATGGTTTTGTTTACATAATTTAATGCTTCTACAAATTTTTGGTAGTCCTCGCCCTCTTCATCAATTAGAGGGTTTTGAGCCTGGCCATTGGCCAGGAGTAATACCATATCATTGGTGCTGGTATCCCCATCCACAGTAATCAGGTTGTAAGAATATTTGACCGATTCTCCCAGAGCCTTCTGAAGCAGTTCTTTACTGATACATACATCGGTGGTAATAAAAGCCAGCATGGTGGCCATGTTGGGGCAGATCATGCCTGACCCCTTGGCCATGGCACCAATGGTTACGGTTTTCCCGGAAATTTCAAAACGGTAAGCTATTTCTTTTTTTATGGTATCAGTGGTTAAAATCGCTTCGGCCGCTTCACTTCCGCCGCCTTCAGAAAGACCCTCCACCGCCATTTTTATCCCTTTTTCCACCTTATCCATGGGCAGAAACTGCCCGATGACTCCGGTAGAAGACACCAGTACTTCCCGGGGGTCCAGATGAAGGTGTCGGGCAGTCAGCGAAACCATCTTCTCCGCATCCTCCCACCCCCGCTGTCCGGAACAAGCATTGGCGTTTCCACTGTTTACAACCACAGCCCGGGTGTTTTTTTCTTTCATATTCCTGGCAGTAACCAGCACCGGAGCAGCCTTTATCAGGTTGGTGGTAAAAACACCTGCGCTTACGGCCGGAACTTTTGAATAGAAAATTGCTAAATCCTTTTTATTATCCTTTATACCACAGTTAATCCCCGAAGCCATAAACCCGGGTACTGCGGTGATGCCTCCAGATATTGTTTCTCCCATGTTCACCAGGCCTCCTGAAATGTGTTATCTATGCTTATTGTCTGCTATCCTCTGCGTTGGTTTTATTCTGCGACAACAGGGAACCTTCCCCGGTGCCGCACGGAGCCGCACTTCTCCTTTTCTGCCCGCTATGGACTAAGACAGAGAACCGTCCCCTTGTCTTCTTGTTTTTATGGATAGACTACCGGCTGGAGGAGCCCGGTTTCCTCAGGCCATCCCAAAAGGATGTTCATGTTCTGTACCGCCTGGCCCGCAGCCCCTTTTACCAGGTTATCAATAGCTGTTACCACAATAATTCTGCCGGTCCTTTCCTCCAGGCGGAACCCGATATCGCAGAAATTGGTGCCATACACATACTTGGTTTCCGGCAGTTCCGTTTCATCCATTAAGCGAATGAACGTTTCGTTTTGGTAGGCTTTCTGGTACGCTTCCTCTACATCTTCTTTCACAACACCCTTGTTTACTGCTGCATATATAGTAGAAAGGATCCCCCTGATCATAGGGACCAGGTGTGGGGTGAAAAGCAATGTCAGGGCAGGATCTTTCGATATATTCCTCAATTCCTGCTCAATTTCCGGGGTATGCTGGTGATTGCCCACCCGGTACGCCTTAAAGTTTTCTGTGCACTCCGGAAAATGAAAGGGAAGCTTCGCTCCTCTTCCCGCTCCGGAGACACCGGATTTGCTGTCACAAATGATAGAAGTGCAGTCGATCAAGTTCTCCTGAATCAACGGCATTAACCCTAAAATAATACTGGTGGGATAACAGCCGGGATTGGCCACCAGGTATGCATCTTGGAGCTTATCTCGATATACCTCCGGCAGCCCGTAAACGCTTTTTTCCAGGTAGTCCGGACCGGGATGCTCAAAACCGTACCAAATGGGATAATCCTCAGGGTTTTTTAAACGGAAGTCGCTGCTCAGGTCTATTACCTTTTTCCCCATCTTAATCAATTCCGGAACCTTCTCCAGGGCTAAGCCGTGGGGCAGGGCGCTGAAAATAATGTCTGTTTCTTCGGCCAATTTTTCTATATCCAGTTCCTCCAGTGTCAGATTATAAATCTTTTTAAACTGGGGATGGACCCGGCTGATATCCTCTCCCTGTTGAGAGGTAGATGTAACCCGGGTTATCCGGGCCCGGGGGTGGAAATACAAAAGCCTCATAAGTTCAATCCCCGTATAACCGGTAGCTCCAATAATACCAACTTTTTTCATTTTTCTCACTCCATAAAGGTTTTTTACTCGTTTTTTTATGCACAAGAATATAACTTCTACATAAATAAAACAAAACCTCTTGCCCTGTAAAGGACGAGAGGTTTTCTCGCGGTACCACCCTTTTTGGCTGTTAAAGCCCACTTTACGCTGCAGTAAGATGAACTGCAGCCCTCTTATAACGGTGAAGTCCCGTTCAAATCTACTTCCCGACATACCCTGAGGTAAACTGGGGTTGGACTCGAATACTCCGGGGTGCGCTTCAGAACTGAATCCGTGCCGAACTCTCACCCTCTCCGGCTCGCTGAAACTTCATGCAGAACTTACTCTCCCCATCATGGTTTTTCGCTTTTATTCAACAATCTATACATTTTTGATTTTTATATATTACCACCTGCGGTCTCAATTGTCAATAAATATATTTTAAGCGTGTGTTTATTCTGTGATAATGTCATGTTGAATTTATTCTGATAAAATGTCACTTATGAGAGAGGAGATCTTCAACATGACTTAAAGTGAAGTTGGTGAACTTCAGGTCATTAACTGCACTGTTACCTTTATTTTTTTACTAAATGAAATCCTCCTGAACCATGTTTAAGCGCTGTTCTTTTGGAGTCCTTTTTACCATGCCCCATGAGCCGCATTCCGTTTAAGGATACCAGCAGCAGGACCCCCTCGTCCGCCAGCACTGCCATCCACAGGGTCAACCAGCCGGGAAATACCAGGAGGACTGCACCCAGCTTTATCAGCAAGGAAAAAGCGATGTTCTGCTTAATTATGCGTACTGCCGCCCGGCTTAATTCAATAGCCTGGGGTATGCCGGAAAGGTCATCAGACATCAGCGCAATATCTGCAGTTTCCAGGGCAGTATCACTGCCCGCGGCACCCATGGCAACCCCTACGGAAGCGGCGGCCAGTGCTGGAGCATCATTGATTCCATCACCCACCATGATAGTTTTCCCATACTTTTCGGTGAGTTCCTTCAATTTCTCTACTTTATCCTGGGGAAGCAGGGAAGCATGATACTGGTCAATTCCAAGCTTTTCCGCAGCATACCTGGCACTGGCGGGATTATCCCCGGTAAGCATCACCGTTTTTATCCCCATATTTTTCAGCTTCTCAACAGTCCCAAAGGCCTCTTTTCGCACCTGGTCGGTCATTGCCAGCAGGCCTAGAAGTTTTCCACCGGTGCCCAGAGCCAAAACCGTCTGCCCTTTAGACTCCAACTCTCTCATATCCTCTTCCCAATCTTCCAGGGAAAACCCATTTTTTTCAAACAAGAGAGGCCTTCCTACAAAAAACATTTTCCCATGTATTTTCCCGGTTACGCCCAGGGCCGTCAGGGCTTTAAATTCTTCTGGTTCTTTAAGCTCTATATCTTGGTTTCTGGCTTCCCGGACAATAGCTTTCCCCAGAGGGTGTTCTGACCTGGATTCCAGGGATGCCGCCAGGGACAAAACCTGTTCTCTGGTGTAACCCGGGCAGGGAATGATTTCGTTCAGTATTGGTTTCCCCTCCGTCAAAGTACCTGTTTTGTCAAAAGCTGCTGCGGAGATCCTTCCGGCTTCTTCCAGATGGACCCCTCCCTTGATGAGAATCCCCCGCCGGGCGGCATTACCAATGGCAGATACCAGTGAAACGGGAGTAGAAATCACCAGGGCGCAGGGGCAGGATATTACCAGCAGGGTCAATCCCCGGTAAAACCAGGGAACAAATTCCAGGTTAAAAACCAGGGGAAAAAGAACTGCAATCACTACAGCCGTGGATATTACAATAGGGGTATAAACCCGGGCAAACCTGTCCATCAACTGCTGAGAAACGGCTTTTCTGGACTGGGCTTCCTCCACCAGGTGAATAATTTTGGCCAGGGTGGTGTCCCGGGCTTCCCGGGTGACCATAACCTCCAGAAAACCCTGCTCATTAAAGGTTCCGGAATAAACCTCATCCCCGGTTTCTTTTTCCACGGAAAGAGACTCACCGGTAATGGCTGCCTGGTTGACAGAAGAAAAACCATTTACCACAACCCCGTCAACGGTAATCTTTTCGCCGGGCTTAATTAGTGCGGTATCTCCAATGTGAATCTCTTCCACCGGCACCTTGATTTCCTGACCACCCCTCAAAACCCTTCCTTCCCTGGGGGCCAGGTCAACCAGGGACCCGATGGACCGGCGATTTTTTTCCATAGTGTAAGATTCCAGGGCCCCGCCGGCAGCAAAAAGGAATACAACCATGGCCGCTTCGGCCCACTTATCAATAAATAACGCTCCAGCTACAGAAATGGTAACCAACACATTCATATCCAGATTAACTTTAAAAAGCGATGCTGCTGCTTTACGGTATATTTTTATTCCACCAATCAAGGCCGCTGCCAAAAAGAAAGTATTTTGTCCTGCAGCGGACATGCCCCAGTAAGATGAAAGCCAGCCAAACAAAAGTAAAAAGCCGGACAGAAAGGCCAGCACTTTTTCATTATAAAACGTTATCCACATTCTACGCCCGGGTAAAATATGTGGCTTTTTCCCTTCTTCATAATCGCTCTTTTTCTCTTCCAACAGCGAAACTTCGCCGCATGAGGAGCAGCCTCATTTATTTTGGTTTAGGTTTTTACTCAAAATTTAATCCTCCCCCGTGTGTTCTATGTGTTCCAGAGTTATCCTGACCAGATCCCGGACATGCTCATCATCCAGGGAATAAAATACCATTTTACCTCTCTTACAATATCTAACCAGTCTCAGGCTCCTCAAATACCGAAGGTGATAAGATACGGCCGCTACAGGCATTCCTACCACAAGAGACAGGTCACAAACGCAGAGCTCCTGTTCAATGTAGAGGGCATATATTATTTTAAAGCGGGTCTCATCTGCCAGGGCTTTAAAAATATCCACCATGACCTCTAAACTGGCTATCTTTGTTTGGACCCGGTTTACTTTTTTTAAATCGCTGGAAAAAACTTCGCAGCGGTCTACCTCTTTTTCAGACATGAACTCAATCCCTTTCAAAAATACATGGAAATATTTCTGAATTTTATCATTCAAGTAGTTACACAAATATTATAATATTAATTTGGCAAAATGTTCGAAAATCCTGCTGATTTTTTTTTAAAATTTATTAAAATTTATATAAAAAAAAAGCGCTCGTTAAAAGCGCCTGCGGAAAAGAGCTTACTCTTCAGTAATTCTCCACTCTCCCGAATAAACATTCATCCTTTTTCCCCGAATAAATCCTACCATGGTAACTCCCAGTTTATTCCCCAACTCCACGCTGAGGGCAGTGGGAGCTGCCCGGGAAAGAAGGACAGGAATTCCAATCTTAGCAGCCTTAAGAAGAATTTCAGAAGAAAGGCGCCCGCTGGTTATTAAAAGTTTATCCTCCAGGGAAACATCCTCAGCAATACATTCTCCAATGAGTTTGTCCACCGCATTATGCCGGCCGATGTCCTCACAGAAAAAAACAATACCTTCTTTGGTTCCCAGGGCCGAACTGTGTACACCCCCGGTAGTTTTAAACAGGTCTGCCCGATCCTGAAGGTCTCTCATCAAGCGGGATATGGTTTCCGGGTTCAAGTAAATTTCAGTCTTGATGGAACTTTCGGATAAAGAATCCAGCACATTATAAAAGATAGTTCCTTTACCGCATCCGGAGGTAATGGTTCGTTTCCCAAAGAGCTTTTCAGAGAGTTTCCCCGGCTCCCTGGTTTCCACGTTTACCATGCCGTTCTCTTCATCTACCTCCAGGGAAAGCACATCCTCCCGGCCTTTAATAAGGCCTTCTGACCGTAAAAATCCCAGGGTTAAATAATCCTGCTTTTCAGGAGTGCAGAGAAGGGTTACAAATTCCTGGTCATTTAGATATATGGTCAGGGGAGACTCCTGTACCACCTGGTCATTCAGGGTTTCCCTGCCTTCTCCGGTTATTTTTAAAATGGCTATTTCCTTTTTCCTTCTATCCACAGTTTTTCACCTGCCTGTTAATATACTATACTTTTTCTGCCCGGGCAGATATCTGGTAAATTATCATTTTTATAAAGATTAAAAATATTACAGCCCCTGCCTTTTGAAAACCATTATACCATATACAGCTGTTCGATGGGAGGATTGAAACCTGGGATCCACAGATCCTGCAAATTCCTCCAACTTCCAGAAACGCCAATGTATAAAAACCTGTTTTGAATTCGCTGCCTGCCCGCCTGAGTGCAGACACATATTGGTTTGAACTCGTTTTTTTGCACAGACAAAAAGAGGATGAAAACGCCGTTGTTTCCACCCTCCAAACATCTTATGCCTTCAAGCATCACCTCATATTCAGGGAATGAGTGATGTATAAGGCTTTGTATTTAATTACTTGTACCTTACGCTACTTTTTCCACCTTTACTGCGCTGACCTTCAGCTCAGGAATCTTGGCAACGGGGTCAATGGCACAGTTGGTCAGCTTGTTTACCGGCGAGTCGCTGAAGTGGAAGGTCATGAAGACGACTCCCTTACCTACCGTATCAGTGATTTCCGCTTTCACTTCAATTTCCCCTCTCCGGGAGGTAACTTTCAACATGTCACCGTCGGAAACTCCCAGGTTGGCGGCATCCTCCGGATTGATTCTCAGGGTATCTTCAGCACTAAATTCCTTGATAGACTTGCTTCTACCGGTCATGGATGCAGTATGGTAATGATAGAGATTCCGTCCGGTGGTCAGGATGAAGGGATAGTTTTCATCCGGTGACTCCGCCGGGGGCTGGTGCTCAATGGGATGGAATTTGCCCAAGCCTCGGGAGAATTTACCCTGGTGCAGGAACTTGGTTCCAGGGTGATCTTCCGTGGGGCAGGGCCACTGGATTCCCTCTTCTTCTTCCAGCCGCTGGTAAGAGATACCGGCATAGCTGGGGGTTAAAGAGGTAATTTCTTTGAAAATATCCTCGGCGCTGCCATAGTTCCAGTCAAACCCTAATTTGTTGGCCAGGGCCATGATAATTTCCCAGTCAGCCTTGCTTTCTCCGATGGAATCAATGGCCTTGTTCACCATCTGAACCCTTCTTTCGGTGTTCACAAACGTGCCGTCCTTTTCAGCAAAGGTGCAGGCAGGCAGAACCACGTCGGCATACTGAGCGGTCTCTGTCAGGAAAATGTCCTGAACCACCAGGAAGTCCAGCTTATCCAGAGATTCCTCCAGATGATTTAAGTCGGCGTCGCTGATCATGGGGTTCTCACCCATAATGTAAACGGCTTTAACGGTTCCATCCTTGGCACCTTTAAATATTTCCGTTACTGTGAGTCCGGGCTTATCATTTAAGCTGACCCCCCAGGCCTTGCTGAATTTCTCAACGGCAGCGGGATCCACTACCGGCTGGTAACCGGTGAATACCACAGGCAGGGCTCCCATGTCGCAGGCGCCCTGAACGTTGTTCTGGCCCCGCAGGGGGTTCATGCCGGTGCTTTCTCTACCGATGTTTCCGGTAGCCATGACCAGGTTGGCAATGGCCAGAACGTTGTTGGTCCCGGAGGAGTGCTGGGTGATTCCCATGGTATAGAGGACGGAGGCCTTATCCGCTGCAGCGTAAATCCGGGCGGCTTCCACAATATCCTCAGCGTTAGCTCCGGTTATTTCCGCCACGTATTCAGGTGTATATTTCTCCACGGCAGCTTTTACCTCTTCAAACCCTTCGGTCCTTTCGGCTACAAACTCCTTATCGTACAGGTCCTCTTTAATTATCACATGAAGCAGCCCGTTAAAAATCGCTTCGTTGGCTCCCGGCTTAATCTGCAGGAAGACATCGGCATAATCAGCCAGTTCAATGCGGCGGGGTTCAATCACGATAAGCTTGGCCCCGTTTCTTAAAGCCTTCCGCACCCGGTAACCAATAACCGGGTGAGCTTCGGTGGTATTAGAACCGCTGATCAGCAGGCAGTCTGCATTTTCAACTTCATCAATACTGTTGGTCATCGCTCCACTTCCAAAAGCAGCGGCCAGACCGGCCACGGTGGGAGCGTGTCAGAGACGGGCACAGTGATCAACACTGTTCGAGCCCATCACCCTTAATAACTTTTGGAACAGGTAATTATCTTCGTTGGTGCAGCGGGCAGAGCTTAATCCGGCAAGTCCTTCTGCTCCAGCAGCTTTAAATTTATCGGCTACCAGGGAAAGGGCTTCCTCCCAGGAGGCCTCTTCAAACTTGCCGTCTTTCTTTATCAGGGGTTTGGTCAGCCTGTCCGGGCTGTGGATAAAATCCCAGCCGTAATGGCCCTTTACACAGACATGGCCTTTATTGGCTAAGCCTTCCCTGTTTCCGCTGGCCCCAACTACTTCATTGCCCTTAACATGGAGGTCTATGGCACACCCGGTTCCGCAGTAAGGACAGATGGTTTTCACTTTATTAATTTCCCAGGCTCTTCCCTTAAATTTGCTGAGCTTGGGAGTAAGAGCTCCCACCGGACATATGTCGGTGCACATGCCGCAGAACACGCAGGGGGAGTTTTCCACAGGCTCTCCAAAAGCTGGAGAGATGGTGGAGGCAAATCCTCTGAAAGCATAATCAATGGCTCCCGCTCCATTAATTTCGTGACAGACCTGGACACATTTTCCACAGAGAATACATTTATTCATGTCCCTTTCAAAGAATGGATTGCTTTCTTCTAAAGGAAAATCTTTTACATCTCCGACAAAATCGGATTCAGTAACTCCATACTTGTAGCAGTAATCCTGAAGCTTACACTCCCCAGATTTTTCACAGGTCAGGCAGTCCAGGGGATGGTTGGCCAAAAGCAGGCTCAAGTTGGCCTTCCTGGCCTGCACAACTTTTTCAGACTCTGTATTAATCACCATGCCCTCCCATATGGGGGTTACGCAGGAGGCCGGTAAATTTCTGGCATTTTCCACTTCTACTACACAGATGCGGCAGGCTCCGGCCCCAAACAGCTGGGGATCATAGCAGAAGGTTGGGACATCAATGCCGGCCAGCTGTGCTGCTTCTAAAATGGTCATACCGGCTTCAGCTTCCACTGGTTGGCCGTTAATGGTAACGTTTACTTTAGTCACTTATCTTCCCTCCCATTCCTAATTTATTAAGACTGAAGCGAAATCGCTTCCTGCTTACATTTTTCTACACACACGCCGCACTTGATGCAGGTTTCCTTATCAATTACATGAACTTCCTTCTTGTCTCCGCTGATGGCGCTCACGGGACAGGCCTTTCTGCAGCGGCCGCAGCCGTTGCACAGCTCAGCATCAATAAGATAGAACATCAAGTCTACACAAATACCGGCCACACATCTCTTATCAAAAATGTGCTGTTCATATTCCTCCTGGAAGTAGCGCAGTGTAGTCAAAACAGGGTTGGGAGCAGTTTGTCCCAGTCCGCAGAGAGCTGTAGCACTAATGGCTTCTCCCAGAGTCTTCAATTTTTCGATATCATCGGGTTTACCTTCCCCGGCAACAATTCTCTCTAATATTTCCAGCATTCTCTTGGTACCTTCCCGGCAGGGGGTGCACTTACCACAGGATTCAATCTGGGTAAAGCTTAAGAAATAACGGGCAATATCTACCATACAGGTATCCTCACCCATTACCACCAGACCGCCGGAACCCATCATGGCCCCTGCTTCGGTCAGGGAATCATAATCGATGGGAAGATGCAGCAGGTCTTCAGGGATACATCCACCAGAGGGACCACCCGCCTGAACGGCCTTAAATTTACCATCATCAATAATGCCTCCGGCAACATCATAAACAACTTCCTCAAGGGTAATTCCCATGGGAACCTCCGCCAAACCTGTGCGGTTAATGGAACCGGTCAAAGCAAAAACCTTGGTTCCCTTGCTTCCTTCGGTGCCTATGCTGGCAAACTTCTCAGGACCGTCCAGAATGACTACCGGAACATTGGCAAAGGTTTCTACGTTATTTAAGCAGGTGGGCTTGCCGAACAGCCCTTCGTTGGCCGGGAATGGAGGCCTGGGCCTGGGCATTCCCCTCTTGCCTTCGATAGACATCAGAAGTGCTGTTTCCTCTCCACATACAAAGGCTCCGGCACCTTCTTTAACTTTCAGGTTGAAGCTGAAATCGGTACCAAAAATATTGTCGCCCAGGAAGTTCTTCTCCTTGGCCTGCTCAATGGCCATTTTCAGCCTATTCACTGCCAGGGGATATTCAGCACGGCAGTAGATATAACCTTCGTCAGCGCCTACGGCATATCCAGCGATAGCCATTCCCTCCATCACGGAATGGGGGTCACCCTCCAGGATGCTCCGGTCCATAAATGCGCCGGGGTCCCCTTCGTCAGCGTTGCATACTACATACTTCTTATCTCCAACAGCATTCATGGTAAATTGCCACTTCATTCCCGTGGAAAAACCGCCGCCGCCCCGTCCGCGAAGGCCGGAGCTCTTAATCACTTCTACGACTTCCTCAGGCTTCATTTCAGTAATTACCTGCTTCAGTGCCTGGTAACCGTCCCGCTCTACATATTCATCAATTTTCTCAGGATTAATGAAACCGCAATTTCTCAGGCACAGCCTTACCTGCTTCTCATAGAAGGGTAAATCCGTAAAGAAATATGGCAAATCATCATATTCAGCGGAAAGTTCTCCTTCTCCAATTTTTCCTAAGGCAAACTCTCTATCTATTTTGTCATGTAAAAGATGGTTGGTAACCACCTCTCCAATTTTCTCTTCCGTTACTTTTCCATAAGAAATACGAGGCTGGCCGGGCTTTGCAATATCTACCAGCACTTCGTTCTCACAGGCTCCAATACAACCTGTTTGAGTCAACTCTGCATCAATATTATTCTCCGTCAGGGCTTTTTCAATGGCGTTGTAAATTTCTCTACCCCCGGCGGCAATACCACAGGTCCCCAGTCCAACTACGATTTTTGGCTTAGCTGTCATTGCCTTCCCCCCCCTCGTACTTTTTCAAAATATCAGGAACTGCTGCTGCATTGAGTCGGCCGTACGTAACATCATCAATCATCATAACCGGTGCCAGACCGCAGCACCCTACACAGGCTACACTTTCATAAGTAAACAGCAGGTCTTCAGTAGTATCTCCTACCGGAACCTCTAATTCCTCTTCCAGGGCTGTAGCAATCTTGGCAATCCCCCGGACGTGACAGGCTGTTCCCTGACATACCCGGATAATATGCTTACCCCTGGGCTTTAAGTGAAACTGAGAGTAAAAGGTGCACACCCCGTAAATTTGGCTGATGGGCTGATGCAGTTTTTTGGCCAGGTATTCCAGAGCGGTGCGGGGCAGGTACCCGAACTCTTCCTGCATTTCCTGTAACATTGGAATAAGCGCTCCCTTTTGGGATTTCCAAGTGTCGTAAATATTGTCTATTGCTGCATAGTTTAAATCGTTTTCGGCTTTCATATTTTAACCTCCTTCTCCTAAAATTTTTTAAAAATAAAAAAACTCAAAATCCTTTAAACTATTCGCTTTCTTCCCTGCATAATCCTGCTTTGCCAGGAAAAAATCTATCTTATCACAAGAGCCGCATTTCATGCGGCTCTTTAAAAGGCTTTTCAAAAGCGTGGCAATTATGGTTTTATTTCAATTAACTCATAGCTTCTTGCTCCTAAACCAATTTCTTCCGCATATTTGAGCTGGACATTATGGTCAATATTATCCCGGATTCCTTTGAACTTGTCCTGCCCCGGAGTATAATTCGTAGCCAGTTTCGTCCCCACCAGTCCCGACTGCCGGTTGATCAAGTCCACTGAAGCCTGGTCCAGTGCTACGGGGTCTGTGGAAGCCAGGACTCCCACGTCGGGAACAACAGGAGCATCGCTCCAGGCATGGCAGTCACAATCCGGAGTAACGTTCATAACAAAGTTGATAAACCCGGTTTTTCTCCCTTTTGATTGAACAGCTCCCAGGGCAAATTCCACCATTCTCTCCTGAAGCTGATCAGTTTCACTCTGCCAGCGGATTTTTATGGCCTGGTACTGACAGGCAGCGGTACACTCTCCACAGCCAATGCACAGGTCCCTATCAATTTCCGCTTTTCCCCTCTTCTTTTTTTGGGAAATGGCATCTACGGGGCACCACTTTAAACAAATCCCGCATCCGGTGCACTTTTGGGAATCCACCTGTGGCTTGACCACCGAGTGCATCATTTGTTTGCCTCCCCGGTTCCCGCACCCCATGCCAAGATTCTTCAGGGCACCACCAAAACCCGTGGCGATGTGACCTTTCACATGACTCATCACAATCATGGAGGGCGCGTTATAAATGTCGCTGCCAATTTTTACCTTATCAAAATGTTTTTGGTTTATTTCCACCTCCACAAAATTTTTGCCGTAAAGGCCATCGGCAATAACCAGGGGTGCGGCCACCGTGGCATAGGAAAAACCGTTTTTCAAGGCAGTTTCCAGATGGTCCACCGTGTTAGACCGGCTCCCCACATAAAGGGTGTTGGTGTCCACTAAAAAAGGTTTTCCGTTGTTCTCCTTCACCTTGTCCACCACCTGTCGAACCAAAACCGGATGGATAAAGCCAAGGTTGCCGGTCTCCCCAAAATGAATCTTTATCGCCACCAGTTCCTCTTTATCAAACAGCTTTGAAAATGCTGCCTGGTCAAACATTCTCCTTAGTTTTCGGGGCAAACTTTCTTTTTGGGAACCGGCCCGCATATCTGTAAAATACACTTGACTGGCCATGGTGCCTTCCTCCTTTCGGAAAGAATCATTCGGAAAGAAACATATCGTAAAGATGTAAATACAGTAAGTAATAATTACTTCTACAAAAATCAGGTGAATCCTTGTTTTGCCCATGGAGAACAAATCATGTGACAAAAGGGGGGGGAAATTTTTATCTAATTAAGCGATTTCCCTTGACAGCAGTATTTGAGGTTTGGTAAAATTTAGTTGGATCAGGCTGCAGATTTTCGACTGCAGTGCCGGGCTTTTTATAAGCAGTGGGAAAAATAACCCGCGGGACCGTAACGGTTCTGCGGGTTTTTGAATATATGATGTATAATAGAAGCAAAGCAGATGGTATTAAAAGAAATGTCAAACCTTTTTCACGGAGAATTACTAACTGCTAGTTTTTTGACAATATAAAAAAATGGTTCATAATTATACTTGTTAGAAAGTAGTATTAAATACTTTATGTTGGTATTGTTTAGGGATATTTTATAGGGAGAATTTCCAATGAGCGAGCGTTTTGCGTTAGCAAAAAAAGTATCTTATATCACCATAGCAGGCAATTTTCTTATGAGCCTCCTGAAAATCATCGTGGGTATTACGGCCAATTCCTGGGCCATGCTGGCGGACGGTTTTCATTCTTTATCCGACGTGATTTCCACAGCGGGGGTCCTGGTAGGTTTGCGAATCGCCCGGCAGCCTGCGGATGCCAGTCACCCGTACGGCCACGGAAAAGCAGAGGCCATTACCGCAAAGATCATCGCTCTTATGCTTCTTTTCATCGGGTTTTCCACAATGGCAGGAGCATTTAACCGCATTAATTCTCCGGACCTGGGGATCCCTGGAACAGCCGCTGTGGCTGCTGCGGTGATTTCTCTGCTGGTAAAAGAAATAATGTTTCGCTACACCATATATGCGGGAAAAAAAATAAACAGCCCTGCCTTGACTGCTGATGCCTATCATCATCGTTCCGATGCATACTCCAGCGCGGCCACTCTGGTTGGTATCTTGGGGGCCCGGCTGGGCTATCCTTTCATGGATCCCGCCGCCGGCCTGGTGGTAGGAGGCTGCATCCTCTACATGGGGTACAAAATCGCCCGGGATTCCATCGATAATTTAATGGATGCCGCGGTGGATAACCAGGTGATAAAAGAAATGGAGATATGTGCCAGGGAGGTCTCAGGAGTAAAGGAAGTCAGAGATATTAAAGCGAGAAACTACTGTTCATATTATTGCGTGGAAATGACCCTGGCGGTAGACCCTGAAATCTCCGTTTACGACGGTCATGATATCGCCGAAAATGTAAAAGAATCCATTATCAGTCAAAACTTCAGCGCCCTGGAGGTTCTTGTTCATATTGAGCCCGGCCGTGATTTTCATTAAGATAAATTTTGTGTTTTAACCAACTTCGTTTCTTAATAAGCCCGGGCAAAATATACGGTTTCCCCGTCCTCTTCTCCACACAAGAGACAGCGGCCTTTCATTTTTTCCTCTCCCAGAGGAATGCAGCGGATGGTGGCCTTGGTGTCCTCTTTTATTTTTTCCTCACATTCTCCATGGCCGCACCAGTTGGCCCTGACAAAACCTCTTTTTTCTGCAATAATCTTTTTAAATTCTTCGTAATCATCACACCAGATTGTGTTTTCCCTTCGAAATTCCAGGGCCATCTGGAACATATTCTCTTGAATTTTTTCCAGAAGCTCTTCAATGGTGGAGGATAGGTCTTCCTCCTTCACAAAAACCTTCTCCCCAGTGTCCCTTCGCACCAGCACCACCTGCCCCTTTTCAATGTCTTTAGGGCCAATCTCCAGGCGAAGAGGGACTCCTTTCATTTCCCATTCATTGAACTTCCATCCGGGAGAATAATCTCGATCATCCAGCTCCATTCGAAAGGTTCCCTTTAACCCGTCCAGCAGCCCCCGGGCTTTTTCCAGGACCATCTCCCTGGTCTTTTTGGGCATAATGGGCACCACCGCCACCTGAACTGGAGCTACCCTGGGAGGAAGTTTAAGCCCCCGGTCATCTCCGTGAACCATGATAATGGCACCAATGAGCCGGGTGGATACTCCCCAGGAAGCCTGCCACACATATTTCAGCTGGTCATCCTGGTCTAAAAAGGTTATATCGAAAACTTTGGCAAAATGCTGTCCCAGGTTATGGGATGTCCCTGACTGTAGAGCTCTTCCGTCCCCCATGAGGGCTTCAATGGTGTAGGTCCGCAGGGCCCCTGCAAACTTCTCTTTTTCAGTTTTTAAACCGGTAATTACCGGGATGGCCAGGTCCTCTTCCACAAACTCCCGGTATACCTCCAGCATTTTTAATGTCTCCTCCTGGGCTTCTTCTTCCGTACGGTGAGCAGTATGCCCCTCCTGCCAGAGAAACTCCGAGGTCCGTAAAAAGGGACGGGTGGTTTTCTCCCAGCGGACCACGTTGCACCACTGGTTGATGAGCACCGGAAGGTCCCGCCAGGATTGAATCCATTTGGCGTACATGCTGCAGATAATGGTCTCCGATGTGGGCCTGACCACCAGTCTTTCCCCCAACTTTTCACTGCCACCGTGGGTAACCCAGGCAACCTCCGGGGCAAATCCCTCCACGTGGTCTGCCTCTTTCTGCAGCAGGCTTTCCGGAATGAATAAAGGGAAATAAGCATTTTTGTGTCCGGTATCCTTTATCTTTTTATCCAGCAAAGCCTGCATATTTTCCCATAGAGTAAATCCATAGGGCCGAATCACCATACAGCCTTTGACTGGAGCGTAATCCACCATCTCTGTTTTCAGGATGACATCTACGTACCATTGAGAATAATCTTCCTCCCGGGAGGTAACTTCCTTTACGAAATCCTTATCATTTTTTGCCACATAATCTCCCCCTTTTTCTTCTGTCTGGAACCCTGCTGTGCGACAAATAAAAACCGTCTCCGTTGCCGCATTTTTGTAGTGCTGCTTATCTGCTTATTTAAGATGGATATTTTCAAAACAAGTCCGTGCTGAGATAACGTTCTGCCGTATCGGGAGCAATCACAACCATCCTGGCCCCAGAAGACATTTCTCCTGCCGCCTTAAACGCACCGTAGAGGGCGGCTCCGGAGGATATTCCCACCAGGATTCCTTCTTCCCGGGCCAGGCGCCGGGCTGTTTCCATGGCTTCCTCATCGGTCACGGGAATAATCCTGTTGATAATATTCCGGTTCAGTATGGAAGGAACAAAACCTGCTCCAATTCCCTGAATCTTATGGGGTCCCGAAGGGAAGCCCGAAAGTACTGCAGACCCCGAAGGTTCTACGGCGTACACCTTGATTCCAGGAACCTCTTTTTTTAAAATTTCGCCTGTACCCGTTATGGTTCCTCCCGTGCCTACCCCCGCCACCAGGGCAGAAATTTTGCCTTCCGTCTGCTCAAGAATCTCCCGGGCGGTAGTCTCCCTGTGGGCCTGGGGATTGGCTGGATTGGAAAACTGCTGGGGAACAAAATATTCAGGGTTTTCTTCCAGTATCTTATCTGTCATTTCCAGAGCGCCCCGCATTCCCTGGCTTCCCGGGGTTAACACAATCTCTGCCCCCAGTGCCTTTAACAGGGACCTTCTTTCCTGACTCATGGTTTCAGGCATCACCAGGATGATTTTATATCCCCGGGATGCGGCAACCAGAGCCAGCCCTATGCCGGTGTTACCGCTGGTGGGCTCTAAAATAACCGACCCGGGCCTGAGCAGCCCCTGCCGCTCCGCTTCATTAATCATGCTTGAGGCAATCCTGTCCTTCACACTGCCCCCGGGGTTAAAATATTCCAGTTTTAAATAAATTTCTACATCTCTCCGGGGCAGAACCCTCTGAAGCTTAACCATGGGGGTTCCACCAATCAAATCCAGTATGTTCTCTACAACTTTCATGTATTAATATTACCCCCCGTTGCTGCTTATAATGGAACAGGAGTGATAGTTTTCATCAAAGAGCTCACCAAACCGGGCATGTATATCCTCCAGGGTAATTTCCTCCAGGAGGTTTACAAAATCAAAAAGATTATTATTTCGAAAGTGGTAATACAAAAAGTTATTGGCAATAAACTCCAGGGAGTTAAAGTTTCTTAAAAATTCCCCCAGCATCTTGCGGCGCTGCCTTTCGAAATCTTCTTCTCTAAAACCCTGAGCATACTTTTTAATACTGCTTAAAAGAGCCTGATACAATTTATCAGGGTCAGGAGTTTCGCCTCCCATGATGGAATAGCCATAGTCTTTTTCCCCTACGAAGGAAGTTCCAAACCGGTCGTTAATTAATCCTTCCTCATAGAGGCCGGTATAGGTCTCGGAAGCCTTGCCAAACAGGATTTCCAACAGCAGTTCGCTGGCCAGTTCTTTCTTGAAAAGTTCCCTTCCGGTAAAACCTACCTTTCGATCTTTAAATCCCAGGTTCAAAAGGGGTTGAGAAACCTCCATCTTCTCCCTGATACATTTTTCTCTGACATTTTGTGGTTCCTCCGGGTAAATTCTTTTAATATCCCCCAGGGGCTGGTAGTTTCTCTTTTCTAAATTATCCAGGACCTGGTGAATTACTTTTTCCGGTTCCAGGTCCCCTACCACGAACAGGGCCATGTTGCTGGGATGGTAAAAGGTTCGATAGCACTTATATAGAACTTCTTCATCAATTTCCATAATGCTTTCCACCGTCCCGGCAATGTCTTTTCTAACCGGATGCACCTCATATAAACAGCTCAACAGGTTAAAAAAGAGCCTCCAGCCGGGATTATCCTCATACATGCGAATTTCCTGGGCGATAATCCCCTTCTCTTTTTCCACACTTTCCGCGGTAAAGTACGGTTCCTGCACAAAGTTTAAAAGCAGGTCAAAACATTTTTCGAAGTGATCGGTGCTGGAGAAAAGATAGTTGGTCATGGTGAAATTGGTGTATGCATTGGCTGAGGCGCCCAGTCGGGCAAACTCATCAAAAACATTACCATTTTCCCCCTCAAACAGCTTGTGTTCCAGAAAGTGTGCCACACCATCCGGAACCTCCAGCAGGTCCTCTTTCCCTTCTACATAAAAAGTATTATCTATGGAACCAAATTGAGTGGCAAAACTGGCATATTTTTTATTATAACCCTTCTTGGGAAAGACAAAAACCTCCAGCCCGGGATCAAGAGTTGCCACGTATACTTTTTCTTTTATGGTTTCATTCTCTAAAAATCGCTCGCAAATTACTGCCATCTTTTCTTTCCCTCCTAATCTTTATTCCGTAAGAAGTAAATGGTGTCTAATTGAATTTTATCTGCTGCCCTGACCACATCTTCAACCCTTACCCGGTTAATCTGTTCAATGATTTCTTCCTGGGTTTCCTGACGGTCGCTGATAATCCCACTCAGATAACGGCTGATAATTTGATAGGGGCTGTCATCCATAACTTTCACGCTGTTAATTAACCCTACCCGGGTGCTTTCAAACTCTTCTTCACTGATTTCCCCTGACTTCATAGATTCCACCTGCTGCTGAATAATCTCCAGCGCTTTTTCATAGTTGCCTGTCTCTATTCCCGAAGCAATCAGCATAATCCCCTTGTCCTTTTCCAGTCGAGAGCTGGCATAATAGGCAAGGCTGGCTTTTTCCCGAACATTTTGAAAAAGCTTGGAGTGGGGAAAAGCCCCCAGTATACCGTTGCACATCACTAAAGGATAATAGTCTTCATCTTTTACCAGGGTATTGGTGCGGTATCCCAGGGTCAGCTTACCCTGGTTCACCTCCAGCCTTTCCTCCACGTATCGTGGTTCTTCCACGTCTTTATAGACCAGGGTGGGCTCCAGGGGAAACATATCACCCCGGGAGAAGTTAAAGGTTTCTTCCATCAGCGAAAGGGTTTGTTCCGTGTCCACATTTCCCAGCACGAAAATATCCATCGGCGCCGTATTTAGAAATTTTTGGTAATAACTGTACAGCTCACTGGAATCCATGTGTTCCAGGTCCTCTAATCTTCCCAACCGGTAAACTCCATAGTCCTCCTCCCGGCACATCTCCTGGATACAGCGTTCCATGGCATATGTAACCTTATCATTAATCAGACCTTTTACCTGGTTAACCAGAATCTCTTTTTCCCGGTTCACATAAGATTCTTTAAAACCATCCCCTTCTACCACGGGATTTGTAAGAATATCTTTAAGGACCTCCAGCCCTTTTTTCTCCAGGCTGCCGTTTCCCTGAACATAAACAGGATTCACAATCTCCAGGATAAACTGGACAATCTGCCTTTCTCCCCGTTTCAGCACCTCTGTAATAATATCCGCACCATAGAGGTTCTCCAGGGTGATAACCAACTCCCGGGTTGTAGGCCAATTTTTTGAGCCCCTCTCCAGGACATAAGGCAGCAGGGCAGTTTTTGCCGCCAGTTCCTTCTTTAGATTTTGATGTAGAAAGATTGAATACACAATGGTCTTAAATTTTTCTGTAGGATATATATGCAGGTTAATGCCGTTAGGCAGCGTGTAATTCTTAAAATCAGACATTTCTTTCTCCGGCTGTTACAGCCGGACACCTCCTTCCTTAAAAACAATTTATATAAGTAAGCCTTAATACGCTTTATTGTGCCCAAAAATTCAACAGATAAAGTATTCCATAAATAAGAATTATTTTCCTGCTAAATAAAAATATTTACTGAGTTTCTCTACCCTCTATGCTCTGGGTATTACAGGAAATTGTAACAGCTTCAATTTTTCTTAATACTGGCCCCCTTCAGCTTCTAAAGAGTTTCTGTTTATATCTATTGCCAGCAGCAGCAGGGGCATCCCGGCATAAAGTAGTGTGGTGGCCCCGGCTACCACGCCGGAGTCGTTTACAAGAATTGCTGTGACACTGCCCACAATAATCCCTGCAAAACCTGCACTCAAGTAATGATATTCGGTCTTTAGTTTTTTCAAAAGCCCCGGAGGCTGATAAAACAGAAAAGCCATCAATCCGAGAAAGGCCAGCAGTACTCTGCTCCACCAGGAATAGCGCAGGAGCTTTAAATTCATGGCTCCCTTCCGGGTTAAAATATTGATGATTTCAGAAAAACCTTCCCTGCTGACCATAGCCATGGACCGGCCTACATGGGAAATTACGCCGTCTTCTCCCTTAAGGTTTAGCAGCACCAAAGTCATGACAAAGAGAAC
>SKNC01000129.1 GCA_007120745.1 Bacillota bacterium | reverse complement strand
CTCCTGCAGAAATTGCCTGTAATTCTTTAGCCATATCTGCCGATATATGTATATATACCAATCGAGAAATTACGTTACTTCAGCTGGATTAATGTTTTTTTCTGAGCTTAATTCTAAATATTCGAAATTGTGCTGCTATGCAAAAGGGCTCTCAGAGATATTGTTTTCATTTAAGGGTTCTAAAATGTCCGGCAAGAATTATTTTCGAGAGATGAAGGATTAACATAGTCTTTGCAGTCTTTTAAAGCTGATTAGGAGGGACTAAAATGGAAGATTTAACTCCAAAGCAAATTGTACAGGAATTAGATAAATACATTATCGGACAGAGCAATGCAAAAAAGAGTGTGGCAGTAGCTCTCCGTAACAGGTATAGACGAAAAAAACTTCCCGCCGAAATCAGGGATGAAATTATCCCCAAAAATATTATATTAATTGGTCCCACAGGGGTAGGAAAAACGGAGATTGCCCGGCGCCTGGCCAGGCTGGTAAATGCTCCTTTCGTAAAAATTGAGGCCACGAAGTTTACCGAAGTAGGATATGTGGGCCGGGACGTGGAAACCATGGTTCGGGACCTGGTGGAAACGGCCATAAGAATTGTGAAAAATGAGAAATTGACTTCTGTAGAGGAAAAGGCGAAACAGATGGTTGAGGAGCGTCTTTTGGATATACTAATGCCCTTCCCCAAAAAAGAAAAAAGCTATAATAACCCTTTAGGGGCCCTCTTTCAAGCTACTTTTTCCGGTGGGGAAGAAGAGCCGGAAGTAGAACAGGATGACATTGAAAAAAAGGAAGAAATTTTTGACCGCAGGAACCGTGTCCGTCAGGAACTGAAAGAGGGAAAGCTGGAAGACCAGTATGTGGAAGTGGAAGTAGATGAGGTATCTTCCCCTGTGGTAGAAATATTCTCCGGCCAAGGAGTGGAAGAGATGGGCATTAATTTTCAAGACTTCTTGGGAAACATGATGCCCAAAAAAAAGAAAAAAAGAAGAGTTACGGTAAGCCAGGCACGAAAACTCCTGCTTCAGGAAGAAGCCCAAAAACTAATAGACATGGAGGAAGTTACCAACGAAGCGATTCAAAGAGCGGAGCAGTCAGGCATCATATTTTTGGATGAAATAGACAAAATCTCCGGAAAAGATTCCTCCGTGGGGCCAGATGTATCCCGGGAGGGGGTTCAAAGAGATATACTTCCCATTGTGGAGGGCTCTACGGTCATGACCAAGTACGGTCCGGTAAAAACCGACTACATGCTGTTCATCGCTGCCGGTGCCTTTCACATTGCCAAACCTTCAGACTTAATTCCGGAACTGCAGGGAAGGTTTCCCATACGGGTAGAGCTCAACAGTCTTACCAGCGAAGATTTTAAACAGATTCTCATACAACCGGAAAACGCATTGATTAAGCAGTATGTGGCTCTTCTTTCCACCGAGGGAATCAAGATTGATTTTAAAGAAGATGCCATTGATGAAATTGCAGAGCTGGCCTACAAGCTTAACCAACAAATGGAAAACATCGGAGCCCGAAGGTTGCAAACCATTCTAGAAAAAATTTTAGAAGAAGTTTCCTTTGAAGCACCGGATTTATTAGAAAAAGAAGTGGTTATCGACGCAGCTTATGTGAATGATTCATTGAAGGATATCGTTAAGAACAGAGATTTAAGTAAATATATACTATAACGGAGAGAAGGAGAGTTGGTAATGGAAAATTTACTGGACAGGACAAGACACATTAACAGTATTCTGCAAAAATCCGCCGGTCAGCATGTGGACTATGGAGAGATAGCGGAAGTATTACGAAATGTAATTAATGCGAATATTTATATTGCTGACAGAAAAGGGTGTATCCTGGGATATTCCCTGGTAAAGCAGTTTGAGTGCGAAATTATGATTAATGAAGTGTTGGATGATAATTGTTTCCCTGAACAATATAACGAATCCCTGATGAACATAAATGACACCAAAGTAAATTTAATTCAAAAGTCAAATCTCTGTGTGTTCATGGAAAATGCCGACTGCTTATTTACCAATAAATTAACAACCATTGTACCCATTCAGGGAGGCGGCAGGCGCCTGGGGACACTTCTCCTGGCCAGGTTTGCGGAGCCTTTCGGCACGGAAGACATCATTTTAGCGGAAACCGGTGCTACGGTAGTAGGAATGGAAATTTTACGGGAAAAGGCGGAAAGAGTTGAGGAAGAAGCCCGAAGCAAGGCCATAGTGCAGCTGGCGGTGGCCACCCTGTCCTATTCGGAACTGGAGGCAATTGAGCATATTTTTGATAAGCTGGAGGGGGACGAGGGTCTGCTGGTAGCCAGCAAAATTGCTGACCAGGTGGGAATTACCCGGTCAGTGATTGTAAATGCCCTGCGCAAGTTTGAAAGTGCCGGAGTGATTGAATCCAGGTCCCTGGGAATGAAGGGAACCTATATAAAAATATTAAATCCTCATTTATTTGAAGAGTTGAAAAAACTTAAGAAGTAAAAATACTATTGAATTTAGCGATTTAAGTGTATTACCTGTACCATTTAACGGCATATTCTGATATGCCGTTTTTACTTTCATGGTTTTCAAAACCCTGGCTGTCATTTTTATTTCTATTCTTTAATAAGCTAAAATATGTAATATTTTTTTCATTTTAAGGAATAATAAGTCAGGGGAGTGTTTCTATTGCGCAAT
>SKNC01000035.1 GCA_007120745.1 Bacillota bacterium | reverse complement strand
CCGAGGGATCAGCGGGCCGCTTCATCCCCTCCTATTTGGTCTTGCTCCGGGTGGGGTTTACCTAGCCGGTTAGTCACCTAACCGCTGGTGCGCTCTTACCGCACCGTTGCATCCTTACCCCACACTGGAAGTTAGAAGTTAGAAGTTGGAACTGCTTGTAACGTTCTCATAGTTAGTTCTTATAATTCCTATGAAAGTCTAATCTCTAACCTCTAACTTCTAACTTCCAATGTGTGGGCGGTTTATTTCTGTGGCACTTTCCTTGAGGTCACCCTCACTGGGTGTTACCCAGCACCCTGCCCTATGGAGCTCGGACTTTCCTCAGGAACAATTACTTGTCCCCGCGGCTATCCAGTCTACTTCTGTTTGTCCTGATTATAACATATTTTCGACATTTTTTAAAGTGCTATGAATCATTATGGGACAGCGGACGTATGATGCCAATTGGAGTACAGTTGTCGTCCTGACCCATAGGGTTGTCCCTTAAAATTTCACGAAAATTAATGTTTTTAATTTCTTCGGAGGAATAACCGGTAATGTATCCCTCCAGGTCATTTACGTCAGCAACAATGGCTTCGCTACCAGTTTCCCGGGCGATTTCAGCTGCTACCGAATTGGGATTTTGGGCAGGAAGAATAATACAGTTAAAATAAGGAGGCTTTCTTCCCTCATGACCATCAATTCCCCTGATTTCATGTCCAAGAATTTTATAAAACAGACCCTTTATCCCAAAGACTTTTCCCACAGCTGCAGCCACGGCAGCAAATATTATCTTTAAGGGTCCTGCAATTTTTATTGCCAGTTCCATTCTTTCCGGAACTCTCAGCCCTAACCCATAAGGGGATTTATAGACAAAACGGGAGAGAAGCCTGGCAAGAAAGCCTGGCTTTATTTCTTCTGTTTTATAGACCCTGTCCTGACTGATGGCCACGGCCTTATCGCTAACAAAAATTATATCCTCCGGTCGCAAATGGGATTCAGTGTAATGTTTAATTACTCGAGTGATATCTTCCCCGGGTGTAATGTAGTGAGTTTTAAACAAAATCCTCTGGTAATCCTTTAATATTTCGCTGACCTTTTCCTTTTTTAATGACAGCCTGTCCACTTCGGAACTATCTTTTTTATATACCAGGGTTTGCCCAAGGGCCAGGTCCTGCATTCCCAATGAAGTATTATTTCCGTCTATCAACGGACATACCCCCTTAATTCATCCAAAAATAATTGTTTCTCTATTCTACATTAACACAGGAATTATTACCTGTCAAAAAACCGCATTTAGCAACAAACAAAAGCCGTATGAATTCCAAATACTAATCTACTACAAGAAATATTAGTTTGCCGCAGTTCTCGCAGGTTAGAATAATTCCAGGGGTATAAAGCCTGCCAACAGTTGAGGAGGACAGGGAAACCTTACAACCTAAACAAACACCGTCTTTCACTTTTGCAACGATATTGGTTCCTCTTGTCTTTTTCATTTTGGCATACTTATCTAAAAGCTCGGGAGGTATTCTGGCTTCCAGCTGTTCCTTAGTTTCCTTAAATTCTCTATATTGACCCTTTAATTTATTGCTTTCCTCCATATCTCTTTTTTTTTTTTTTTTTTAAACGACTTGTTGTTCCTTTTCCTGCTCTTTTTTCTCTTGTAATGCTTTTTCTATGTTTTCTATATTTTCCATCTGCTGAATCACCAGGTCCTCTATTCTGCTGTTTTCTTCAGAAAGCTGCTTTAACTTTTTTTCCATCTGGATTAATTCTTTAGTAGCGGTAACTTCGCCTCCATATAATTTTTCATTGTTCTCCTGGATGTCCCCGGCAATTTTCTTCCCCTCCATTTCCAGATGGCGAAGCTCCTTTTTAGCAGCAGCAAGTTCTTGTTCCGTAGACTGTAATTCCCCTTTACTATTTTCCAGCTGCAAAATGGCTTCCTCTACATCATTTAAAGATTGTCGATTTTGAAATAAGTTCTTAATTTTCGTCATGTTCTTTTCTGTTTCCTGAAGTTTCCAAAGAAGCTCGGTGTGGCTAATCTTGTTCACCTCCTCCTTAAAAATTAAAAGATAGACTATAACAAGTCTATCTCTTAGAAAATTTTCCAGGGACTGGTTTCTACCCTGGATATTATAATTTGATGGGAGTGACCGCCTTTCTCAACCCTGTCCTTTAAGTACGCGGCTAAGAAAGGAATCACCACCCTCTCCGTCGCATCATGGCCCGGATCCATCAAAGCAATGTTCAAGTCTATACCCTGCTGGAACTGGTGATAACCGATATCCCCGGTGATATAAAGGTCTGCCCCTGCGGACACAGCTTTTTCTATGAATCTGCCTCCGCTGCCGCCGCATACTGCCACTCTCTTTACATCCTTATTCCTGGGGCCCACTATTTTCAGTGCCTCCACTCCTAAAAGCTCCTTTACCTCTTCTGTCAATTCTTCTAAACTCTTTACTGTAGGAAGTTCACCAATGATTCCTAATCCCATTATTTTACCCTTATTTTTCAGAGGATATACATCATAGGCAGCCTCTTCATAAGGATGTGCCGTTATCATTTTATTGATGGCTCTGTTCAGGTTACCCTCTGTAACAATTGTTTCCACCCTGATTTCAGACACCTTCTCAATTTTTCCCTGCTGACCGATGAAAGGATTAGCTCCCTCCAGGGGTTTAAAAGTTCCCGTTCCCTCCAGGTTAAAAGAGCAGTGGCT
>SKNC01000097.1 GCA_007120745.1 Bacillota bacterium | reverse complement strand
CAATACTTCTTCAATACTTCTTCAATACTGTCTATAATCCCTGCATTAATTAAATTATTCTTACTTAAAGGGATCCCAGCGACCTGTAAGGCACTCATATCCCTCGGGGAAGTGTTCCTTAAAGAGCCTATAGAAATAGAGTTCTTTGGGAGACTGCAGCGATAGCCCCCCGCGGCTTTTCGGATTCTCTTTAAGCTCCTTTTCCCCTATGGAATCAGGAACAACTTTGTCCACCTGGTCATCTACTCCAACCCCCCGGGAAAACCTTAATTTTGGGCGGTCAGCAATTTCTTGAGGCAGCATATCTCTGAAAGCTTCCCGGAGAATCCATTTTTCAATTGACGAAACCTTAAGGTTCATAGGAATTTCATGGCTTAAAGCAACTACCGAAGGATTCAGAAATGGCGCATTGTATTCCATACTGTTTGACATCCATCCGCGGTCAAGCCTGCGAAGGGCCGTATTATAAGAAATATCTAACAATTTTTTGCCGATTTTTTCTTTTTCAGCAGGGTCTGATATATCCTGAAGCTCCCTGAAATACCCTCCAAAGAGCTCATCAGCACCTTCACCTACCAGCACGCTGTCCACATGTTCCGAAGCAAGCCGGGATGTATAATAGTTTGCGATAAATCCCACGATACAGTCCTCATCAAAGGATTCCAGGTGCCATACCGCTTTTGGAATAATTGATTCAATATCTTCCTGTGTAATTTCATAAACATGGTGCTCCACATCGAGATAATCCGCCAGCAGCCTGGCATACTTCAGGTCTTCACCAGGGTTTTCTGCCAGGGTGCCGGTAAATGCTTTAAGGTTTTTGTCATACTCACGAGCAACGGCCAGTATGATTGAGCTGTCCAGCCCTCCACTTAAAGAAACTCCGCCAATGCCACCGCTTTTCATCATCTGTTCTACCGCCTCAATGATCAGCTCCCTCACTGCCTTGACAGCCTCCTCAGGAGTCTCCCATTCAGGAAGGTTAACTGGACAATCATCAAACTTTTTAAGCCCTTCTTTGGTAGAAAAATAATGTCCCGGCATCAGTTCTTCCACATCACTGGCATACTCCTTGAACGCTTTGGCTTCTGAGGCAAACAGCAGCTCATTTTGCTCAGACTCATTATATACCACCGGCCGGGCCCCAACATGGTCCCGGGCAATAATACATTCATCTTCATCCACAATCACACATGCATAACTTCCGCTGATTTTAGAGAAAACATCTTTCCCATGCCGCATATATTTCTCTCTTATATAATCTTCATCTGAGACTTCCTTATTGCCATTATCACGAACCAGCATCCCGTCAATCAAAACGATTGGTTTTTCTCCATTAATCCCGTTACCATTTGCTCCAACAAACCCAACGGAACCTGATGGTACATTTTTTACCATGGGGCCGTTTGACCCGCGATGCTTTATGTTTTCTATCATCTTTTCAACTCTTGTTGAACCTGCTTCTTTCCCAATACAACCTACTATTCCAGCCATAAGCTTTTTTTCCTCCTATTAATTATATTTTAAGACCTGGCTTTTCATCAGCCGGATCCTGAATCAAGTTATTTGGGGATACAAAAATTTTCCCCTTCGAGTTCTTAAATTCAAATGTTCTTCCTTAAAACAATCCAATGATAAAGTACCCGGTTTTATATGCGCACCCTTGCGCACCGATATCAGATATAGATTTTTGGAGCTGCCAGCTGCTCTTATCCTGTTATGGAGCAGCGATTGCCTTCAGCTTTTCAGCAACCTGGGATAAATTCAGGGGAGCATCAATTCTGTTTCCCCTGTAAAGATATCCTTCCCTGAGGCCTTTACGGGCTGTGGTCATAAATACCGTGCTGCTTTTCGACCTGGTTACTGCTTTTTCGATAACGGAAAGCTGTTCATCAATATATTCTTCGCTGTAGGGTTCCAGCGGATTTTCGATATGCTGAATACGTGCAGCCAGCTCAGCTTCTACCTTTTCATCTATTGAGACCCCAAAATAACTGAGCGCTTCAACTGCAGCACTGACCGCAATCTTCGAAATATCTTCAGACGGGTTTTCCTCAAACTTTTTCTTTACAATCCCCAGGGCAATGTCGTCAATTACATACTGGTAGTAAGAAACGGACATGACCTGTTCCAGCATCCCCAGTGCACTGTTAATATAATGTGCACCGGATGCTATCTCGTAGGTCCAGCTGAATACCTTTTCGCTTATTGCCTGTGATGATGGTTCGGCTTCATCCGATACACCGGCAGTTCCACAACAGGGAAGATTGTAAAAGCGACAGAGCTGAGCCGCCAGGGCAACCCGCCGAATACTTTCGGGCTGACACCATCGGGGGGAACCGTCACTATAGAGATTGGACGTAATAGGTATCCCTCGATACAGCACCTGGGCCCCCGGACGAACAGCATTGGCTAACACATATCCAAACAGCAGCTCCGCATTGAGCTGCAGCAGCTCTCCTACTTCAGAAAATGGTGCGGTGCTTCCTCCCTGGGTACAGCTGGATATCGCTACAGGAAGGTCCTTTTCTACAATGGCAATCAATTTATCTCCGGCAGAACTATCCATAACCAATGGACTTGATATCAAACAAACGATAAAGGAAACATGTGCGGGGTCTCCAATAATTTCCAGCACTTCATCCAAACGATTCAACTTAATGAGGTTTGCAAGATTCATTGGTTTCGAACAGTATTCCCGAAAAATTCTTGCCTTTTCTACATCCATCTGGTCTTCCGGCACATCACATTCCACCGGCCGGGTAACAAAGTCAACCTGTTTCAACTGATCACAGAGAGCAAGAATTTGTTTTAAGTCATCTGTCCCTGCCGGTCTCCTGACCCATTCACTGGAAGTGCGATCTACCACATAGAGTGCCTGCCCACCGGTACCAAATTTTACCTGGTTTTCAGCGGCATTGACCGTAAATCCGTAAGCGGGGTCCGGCGCATCAAATTTAATAGATTTAGCTGTCTTTTCCAGAATATTCTCTACCATACTTTGGGGGATCAGTATCCTTTCCCCTTTACGCTGCGCTCCCCGGGACATGAGCATCTCAGCGATTCCTTCATGGGTAACTTTAACCCCTACCTGGGATAAGAGTCTGCAAGTCCCCTCATGAAGTAACTGAAATTCAGCAGGAGAAAGCATCTTTAACTGCTGCTTATCAGAAATTATCATGAAGCAGCCTTCATTTCTTCCAGTTTGTTTAAGGCATCCATAACATCCCGGCAGTACTCATCGGCGCCAATTTTTTCTGCAAACTCTTCCGAGGTGGGTGCCCCACCAATAAGTACCTTAATATCTGAATAACCTTTTTCCCTGATCTGCTTTACCACTTTCTCCATCTCAATCATGGTGGTCGTTAACAGTGCAGAAAGCCCAACAAAATCCGGCTTAAATTCCTCAATGGACTTCAGGATGTCATCAGCCGGCACATCAATACCCAGGTCCTGCACCTGGTACCCTGCCCCTTTGAGCATGGTAGCCACAATATTTTTGCCGATGTCATGCAAATCTCCCTCAACCGTAGCGATAAGGAATTTCCCTTTTTCGGAACTTCTGCCTGCCTCCAGTTTTGGTTCTATAATATCCATAGCCTCACCCACACATTCAGCGCTGGCCAGCATATCGGGAAGGAAATATTCTCCCGATTCAAAAAGATCTCCTACTCTTTCCATTGCCTTTCCAAAGACCTCCAGGATTTTCTGGGGTTCGACCCCCTCCTCCAGGGCTTCCTCCACTAATTCCACGGTTCCAGGAGTTCCCTCCATGGTTCCATCAAAACCCTCGTCCTCTGCATCAAGATGCCCCATTACAATAGCATGTTCCAGTGATTTCAGTAATTCAGCTTTACTCATAATATACCTCCTGTATTATTTAATATTTTTTAATAATCCAGGTATTTCTTTATATACCTGTTTAACTATGTCATCTGGTAGGGTATTGGAATCATCGTCCAGACTGGCATCGAGTTTTGCCTGTGCCTTCACAAAAACCTGGTCTTCCTCTCCCTCAGAGACAAACTCATAGGTCTCTGAAACTACCTTTCTGCGAAACTGCTTTCTCACTCCCCGGGTAAACATGCCCGAGCCTTTGGCGGTTTTAATAATTTCCTGAAGTGCGGCATCGAAATGCTGCTGGTCACAGCTGGGAACCCGAAGAATATCCTTCACCAGGGCAATGGAAGCGTTATCCAGAACTGCCTGGAGCGGGCAAAAGATATTGGTGCCGTCCAGAAGCCCAAAGGAATAGTGGATATAGTGGGGTCCCGCGGAGGCTGTGCCCAAATATGAATACACTTTTTCCATCATGGCCTGCATTCCAGGGCGCTTCGTGTCCCCCACCCCTGAGGAAGAATAACAGGGGATTCCATAGAAGCGAGCCATTTGAGCGCAGCCCATGGCATAGTGGATAAATTCTGCTGTCCCGTAGCAGTCCTGCAGGGTATCCAGCCGCGCCCGTACGGGTACGGACCCATACAGTACAGGGGCGCCGGGATTGGCAAACTGTGCCAGGGCAATGCCCGCCAGGATCTCTGCGTTAATCTGCATCACGATTCCTTCCTCCTGAATAGGAGCCGTTACCCCCCCTTGAGGAGATGAAGAAATCACCATGGGAACCTTCTCCTTTGCAATGGCAATTACTTTCTCAGAACTATCGGAGACCATAAATAGAGGGCTCCTGATGGGACATACAATAAACGACAGGGGAAGGTAAGGCTGCTCTCCGGCAATTATTTTTGCCAGGGAAATCACATCAGAAAGAGCATCGGGGTTAGTTATCCCGCCCTGTACATGCTTTCCGGTATTCAGCAGCGCATTGAAAAAAACATTAACATCCTTGTTAGTTGAATTGATTTCCGAATCCTGTATATTAATATTTCTGACAAAAAAGTCTGCATGCTCCAGGTGGTCTATAAGCCGGGCAGACTCCCGTAATGCTTTAATGGAGCCCGGCTCTTCCTCAAACACGGGGTACTGCAGAGTATTTTTGCTGCTGTCGGTGCTGACAAACTGTTCAATCCTTGACCTCAGGTATATATTGGTCTCTGAACCGGTTCCAAAATAAACCGCCGGAACTTTTGCGTTCAAATATAACGTGTTTTGCGGGTCTCTTGCCCCTAAAATTACCTCGGAAGGCACGGTGCTGAGGGCCTTTTCCATTAGTTTTTCCGGAATCCGTATATTCCAAAGTTTTTGTTTTCCATCACTTGTTTCACTTACCGTACACCCTGCGCTTTGATACACGCCCGCTGCCTGTTCTCCCGCACACTGAATCCCTGTTTCCGACAGAAGCTTCATTGATGCTTCGTGTATGCTCTTTACCTGTGTTTGGGTAAACCGCTCAACAGGCTGCACGTGCAGTGGTTTTTTATACTGAAATTTTTGTTCTTCCATAATTATCTCTCCTCGTCTTCGAACAGGCCCTGCCTTATGGCTCTGGAAAATTTTCTGCAGTGTCTATCCTTGCCGGCCAGCAGGTTCCCCATGATAATTGACTGCTGAATACTTTTCTGAGTTGGGTCGCAGATGGCGGAATCCAAACCAAAACAAATGGCGGTGGTAAGAAATGACCCGTTTATTAAATAGCGTTTCTTCAGTCCATGAGAAATGTTGGTAAGGCCCAGGGTTGTTTTGGCCTTAGGGAAAAGCTCATGAATCCTTTGAATGGCTTGAAAGGTAACTAATCCCTGCTTGATGTCTGTGGCGATAGGTATCACCAGGGGGTCAAAAAAGACAAGTTCTTCCCCCAAACCTCTTTTTTCCGTTTCATTCAGGATTGCTTCACAGATGGCTATTCTTCTATCCGTTTCCGGAGGTATACCATCTTTATCCATAGCCAGGGCTATGAGGGGAACCTGGTATTGGGAAGCAAGCTCAATAATTTCCATAGACTGGCTGGTTAGTTCGCCGTTAATGGAGTTGAGCATCCACGGTCTTCGATTATCCAGGTGTCGGGCAGCGGTTTTTAAAATTTCAGGGCCTGCTGCATCCAGCACAATGTTTTTCTCCGTGCACTCCAGCGCTATGTCAATCAACCAGCACAGATCATCCTTTTCCTGCTGAATTTCACCAGATCCAGTACCGGCATTCAGGTCAATATAATTTGCTCCTGCAGAATCCTGCATGGATATCTCCTCCTGGATGGTGCCGGCGTCTTTCTGCTGAATGGCAGTCCTGATACTCTTTCTTGTTGCATTCACTCGTTCCCCTATAATAATCATAAATCTACTCCTTTCAAAACTTGTACATTCCTCCTGCCGTTCGATTATCTTTTAATCTGATGAAAGATACTTCTTTGGTTTTTCATTAAGAATACGGGTAACTATTTCATGAGCCCTCTGATCCGCAGATTTATGCCCTTCCTCAATCCACAATGAACGCTCCAGCCGGTCACTGAGGGTAGGGAGATAATGGTTGGTTCGCATGAATTTCCGGGTACTTCTGCTGGTTAAAAAGTTGCCGCCCGGGCCCTTTGTTTTAATCTCATCCAGGCAGAGGGTTTTCTCTGATACATTAATCCCTTTAATTGCCCGTTTTACCATCCCGATAATTTCATTATCAATCACCAGTTTCTCCAAACTTACCGTAAAAGCAAACTCCATAAGCCCCGCGGCATCATGTATAAAGTCGGCTCCAGCTAAGCCTACCAGCATATTGTTTACGGCGGATTCATAACCGCACTGGACATCCAGTGTCTTGGAGTCACTGATTCCCGCAGTGGCATAATAGGGAATACCATAGTAGTGGGTTAACTGTGCGGTTGCAGCATTAATCATCCCGCTTTCTACAGGAGCTCCTAAATAACAAAAGCTTCTCATATCCATACATGAGGCAACACAACCATATATTACCGGAGTGCCTGGGTTTACCAGCTGGGTTAACATCACGTTAATCAGGGCATCACAGTTTTGAATCACCAGGGTCCCGGCTAAAGACATGGGGGCAGTACCGCCGCATAAAGGTTCCACGGGCACTGCCAGTGGAATCCCTTCTTTAGCCACTTGCATCATAAACGTTCCATACTCATAATCCAGCCTCAGGGGGCTGATTCCACAGGTGATGATGGAAATAAAGGGCCGTTCCCTAAGTGCCTCTGGAGAACCCGCAGCCTTTTCCGCCAGGCGAATTACTTCATCAATACCTTTTGAGGTGTAAACCCCACCCATTACATGCTTGTTGGTGTAAGTGAGCCCTGCTTTAAAGCGGTTTATATCCACCTCTTCCACATCCAGCTCACTGGGATATGTAGGGAGAAGGCAGATATCAATATAATCCATTTTGTCAACAATTCGAATAACATTCTCAAGATCTTTAAGGCAGGCAATTCTGCTTTCTTTTTCTCCAAAATCCAGCATATTTAAAGCGGTTCCACCGGTTCCAAAATATACTTCACCGGAACCAAGCCTGCAGTCGTGCTTCTCATCTCTTCCGTAAAGAGTTACGGTTGAAGGGGCTGTAGAAATTATTTCTTTAATGGTTTTTTCATTTATTTTGATAATTTTATTCTCTTCGTCCACGGAGTCAGCAACCTTTTTGAAAAGCTCAAAAGCTTCCGGCTGATGAACCTCAAACCCGGTTTCTGACAGTACTTCCATGGTGGCCCGGTGAATTTCTTCAATATCGTTCTGCGTAAGGGGCCGGTATTGATGTATGCGAGTATTCAACTTTATCTCCTCCTATCATCTATTGTGGTTTAAGTAAAAGTGTCGAGTCGCTTAATTATATTGGCTTTATAAAAAATGTCGCTCATGCAAAAGCTTCCTGGTGAATTCTCCGGGTCTGTCCCAAAAGCAATTCACTATCACATTGGAGACATTTAATTCCATGGTGATTCACCTCCTTGTAAATCTCCAACTTCTATTAGAGCAGTTCAATGCCAAAGCAGACAGTGAACCGCCTTCCTTACGATAAGATAAAAATAAAAAGCTTCCATCATTTCAACAGATAAACGTACAAAAGAATGCACGGCTATCCTTCGGCTGATTATAGGAAGCTTTCTCCATATAATATTTTATGTATTGTTATTTGTACTGGCAGTTGATAAATTAGTTTAATTAATGGACAGGATCTATTGCTTGATTTGCTTGAATACAAAATAATAGCATTTTTATGATATTGACGTACTAGATAAACAGCAGCCTGTATATCTAAACGTTCCCTATAAGAAATTATAAAAGCTCATATATTACATAAGTATATAACAAATATAAATAATGTCAAGGACGCCCTTTTTTCAGTTATTTACTCCTTGCCATTATTAAATCCTGTCCAAATACCTTCACCCCTGCCATGAACCCGGGTTCAACCAAACCGCTAGAACCCTTCTATTTCCTGTAATAACCTTACCTCAAACTTCTACAACCGTTTTAATAGACTGCAAAGACGACAACCCTGAAGCCAGATAATCATAGTCCTTAAAGAATAGTTTTTTAAGAATACTTATTAACTATTCTATACTTATTTCTAATATTCCTTGTTGTAATTTGACAAGTTTTAGAATTTTCTGTCTTTTTAAAAATGTCCCTCCGATTTTAGGAAATGCATCAACGAAATTTCTCCGTTAACTCATACCAGTGTTAATATTGGAGAGGGTACTCAACTTTGCCAAGTACGGCATTAACGAATACGTCGGGCTGGTTTGCTGCGGAATAAACGTGAATGGGCTGCAGCTTGCCGGTTAGTGCGGACCGTGCCACGATGGTCTCCCGGAAAGATAGCTTAGGAGCATCCTCTTGTAAATCCAGGTTATTCAATGCGTCTTCTGCAGAGATAAGACTGTAGTTTCCCAGGCCTGCTGAGCGTTTACGTACAGGCCCCCTTTCTGTGAAATACCTATCAAGGATGCCGGTACGGGCATCGGCGCTGATTTCGATAAAATTGTTAAGCCTGTATCCGTTCAGGTAAGTGTGTGCCCGCCAGGAGTAGAGCTTGATATCTACATTGCTGGAGAAGTTGTGATTGATGCCCTGGTATTCTATCTCATGGGAATAAGCGGTGCCGTGAACAGCGGCGAGAAATTCCAGAATATTTTTTTCCACCTCTTCCACCGGCAGAAGCGGGCCTTCCAGCTCTTTGTCATGTAAGCGAACAGATATCAGATCACCTGTATAAGGGTCAAGGTAGCCGTAATGACGACTGCCGCTGCCCTTGCTTTCAAAAGTGATCTTCCCCCAGGTTTCCGCCTGCTCCCTCCCCCTCAGTTCAAAGGGACAGGCATTGGGGAAAAGGGTTGTCAGGGTTTCTTGCAGTTCTTCATCGGTAAGCAGAGTTGTTTCTTCCGGCAATTTGTTGTATTGGTAATAGGTGAGAGACAGCCGGTTGATATCTTCATATATTTGTGCCAGGGCAAGGATATCAACGCGATGGAGGATTAACGAAATCCCACCGGCAGAGTATTCGTTTGTTGTCAGCCTCTCCTCTGTCAACAGGGCCACCGCGTCATAAAAGTAGCCCGAAATACGCTCCAGCACAAGTTCATCACGATCGGTGAAGGTTTCGGCCATTGAGCGCTGGTGCAACATATCCAGTACATTAAGCAGATTTAAGTGGAGAAACAGGCTTTTGTCATTTTCCCGCAGTATCCGCTTTTCATAAGCGTTAAGGTTTCTGTGCAGCACGTTGTTTTGATCATTAATCTGTTCAAGAAGGGTACCCATGTTCCAGGCGACAAAGTGCGGACCTTTAACGGTATCCACATCAAGGTGCATATGCCATAACGGCTGCTCCAGGCGTGACATATCGGCAAGGAGATGCGAGCGCGTATTAGCATAGCCCTGCAGAGTTGTAATGGTGAAGATGATAAGGATAACAAAGACTGCAAGCTTTAGTTTGCGGATTTTCAAAGTCAGCATAATTTTTTCATCCATTTTTTTTGATGGTTCCAGCTCTTTTGTTTCCGGCAGGCCGGTAAACCCGCTGCCGCTTTTATAGATACGACAGCAGTCAGGGCAGTCTTTTAAGTGTGCTTCCAGTGCATCCCTAACTTCTAAAGACAGTTCACCTTCCTGATATAGTACGTAGAGGTCGTTTACTAATGCACAGTTAAGCTTCATTTACTCTACCTCCATTTCCTTTCTGTAGGCTTCCCGGAACTTTCGCCTGGCCCGGAAGATACCGATTTTGACCTGGCCTTCCGTATAATTCATGATATGGGCCACTTCTTTGTATGTAAGGCCGTTCATGTCACGCAAAACCAAGATAGTCCTCTCCTCATCCTTTAAGCCGGAGAATATTTTATTTATAACATCCTTTTCGTCGGCACGGGCGTAGGCATCATTTTCATCGGGAATAGTCTGGTTGTCGATGTCTATGTATGCTTGAGAGTGGGGCTTTTTCAGGTGGTCGACGTAAATATTACGAGCAATTTTAAAGAGCCATGTTCTGGCGCTGGCCTCCCCCCGAAAGCCGGAGAAATATTT
>SKNC01000031.1 GCA_007120745.1 Bacillota bacterium | reverse complement strand
GAAAAGGTTCAGTTGGATATTGGGGGAATGCACTGTGCGTCTTGTGCCGCCAACATTGAGAGGCGGCTGAAGAAAGCAGATGGAGTGATAGATGTTTCCGTTCCCTTTCCTCTGGAAAGGGCCAGCATCACATATGACCCCCAAAAAATTGACCGCCGTCAGATCGAAAAGAGCATTGAGGAGCTGGGATTTGAAATCAGAGGGGATATTTCCCAGGGACGTCCTCTTACGGAAACATTATCTCTTTCCATAAAAGGAATGCACTGTACCGCGTGTGCTGCCAATATTGAAAAAAATGTGAGCAAGCTGGAGGGGGTAGAAAAGGTTGAGGTGAGCTTCCCTGCGGAAAAACTTACCCTTACCTACAACCCTTCCATGTTAAATCAAGAAAAAATTGAAAGAACTATCAATGATCTGGGTTTTGAAGTTCTAGCCCGGGAACCTCTCTTCGAATCCCCGGAGGAATCCAAAGAAGAACTGGAGATGCAGGGCAGAAAAAGGGTACTTTTTTTTGTTATGGGTATTACGGTGATTGTGCAGACCCTTATGATGCTGAAGATGTTTGATGTGGCGCACATTCCCGGGCATAACTTTCTTTTAATGATAGCGGCCCTCCCGGTAGTATTCTGGGCAGGGATGCCTACCCATAAGGGCGCATTAAACTCTCTGCGTCACGGCAGTGCCAACATGGATGTTCTGATTTCCATGGGCACCCTGGCTGCTTTTATCTGGGGGGTTGCCTCTTTCTTCCTTCCCGGTACAGTTTCTTTCATGGGTCTTTCCGCCATGATTATGGCTTTTCACCTGCTGGGCAGGTACCTGGAAACCATTGCCCGGAGTAAGACCTCTTCAGCCATTCGCAAGCTGCTGCAGCTGGGAGCCAGGACTGCCCGATTGATTGTGGAGGGAGAGGAAAGACAGGTACCGGTGGAAGCCCTGAAGGAGGGAGACATTCTGCTGGTTAAACCCGGGGAAAAAATACCGGTGGATGCAGAGGTTGTTGAGGGCTTTTCCAGTGTGGACGAGTCTATGGTAACCGGGGAGAGCATTCCGGTGGACCGCACCGTAGGGGATGAGGTTATCGGGGCCACCATTAATAAAAATGGAGTTCTTAAGATTAGAGCCAGTAAAGTGGGCAAAGACACTTTTTTGGCCCAGATTATTAAAGCGGTGGAGGAGGCCCAGGCCTCCAAGGCACCCATTCAAGTGCTGGCAGACCGGGTTACCGCATATTTTGTTCCTGCAGTAGTTACCATTGCTTTATTAACTTTCATTACCTGGTTTGCCATCGGGGGACTGGCGGGAATAGAACGGGCGCTGTTTGCCTCAATTGCTGTGCTGGTTATTTCCTGTCCCTGCTCCTTAGGCCTGGCTACACCTACAGCAATTATGGTGGGGACAGGTATGGGAGCGGAGAACGGTGTTTTGATTAAGGATGCAGAAAGTTTACAGACTATGAAGGAAATAAACACCATCGTTTTTGATAAGACCGGGACGCTGACACGGGGCGAACCCTCCTTGACGGATGTTGTTTCATTTGGAGAAAGTGAAGCAGAAGTATTGAGACTGGCTGCCAGTGTTGAGTCCGGGTCTGAACATCCTATCGGTCAGGCCCTGGTACAGGGCGCCAAAGACCGAGGGATAAAGCTGGAGCAGGTGGAACAGTTTCAAGCGGTTCCAGGCATGGGCATAAAAGCCTGGGCAGCGGGAAAGCAGGTGCTTTTAGGAAATCCCAAACTCCTTTCCAATGGCGGGATAGAGCTGGATGAAAAGATAAAAGAAGAAGTGTACCGCCTGGAGAATGAAGGGAAAACGGTGGTTTACCTGGCTGCAGCAGGGGAGCCTTCGGGAATTCTGGCAGTGGCCGATACGCTGAAAGAAGATGCCCGTTGGGCTGTGAAGAATTTAGAAGGTAAGGGCCTGGAGACAGTAATGCTTACCGGTGACAACCGGCGTACCGCCTCAGCCATAGGTGAACAGGTGGGCATAAGCCGGGTCCTATCCGAAGTCCTTCCTGATGAGAAGGAGGAAGAAGTCCGCCGGCTGCAGCAGGAGGGCAGAAAAGTGGCCATGGTGGGGGACGGCATAAACGATGCTCCCGCACTGGCCCAGGCTGATGTAGGGATTGCCATCGGTACCGGGACAGATATTGCCATAGAAGCCTCGGACTTAACCCTGATTCGAGGGGACCTGTCTTCAGTGGTGACGGCATTGAATTTAAGCCGTACCACCTTCAATATTATCCGGCAGAACCTTTTTTGGGCTTTTTTATACAACACTCTGGCCATTCCCATTGCTGCCTCGGGGAGGCTCAGTCCGGTGATTGCTGCTATAGCCATGGCTTTGAGTTCTATTTCAGTGTTGTTGAACTCCCTGAGGTTGAAGAGAAAACAAATTGTTGAGAAAAAAGAAAAGTAAAGAGTGTTTTTTAAGGAGGTTTACGGTGAATAAAAGAATTGAAGGCTTAAAAAAGAGGATGGAGGAAAAGGGATTTGATGCGGCGCTTCTGATGCAGCCTTTTGATGTGTATTATTATGCGGGAACGGTTCAACCCTGCAACCTGCTGGTTACTTTAAAGGGAGAACCCATTCTTTATGCCAGAAGAGCCCTGGATTTTGTGAAAAAGGAGGCCACCTTAGAAAACATTAAGCCCGGGGGCAGCCTGGGGGAAATGAAGAAAGCCCTGCAGGATATGGGGGTTACCGGGGGAGTTATGGGCCTGGAGGAGGATGTCCTCCCTGCCCGGCTCTACAATAAGACCGCCGGGTACTTTGAAAGCTTTCAGTGTAAAAATATATCTCCCTTGATTTTAGAACAGCGCATGATAAAAGACCTGGAAGAAATCGAGCTGATCCGTCGGTCCTCCGGCCTTTTTTACTATATTCACGAAATTATGATGACTTTTTTAAGGCCGGGGGTTACGGAGGTAGAGCTGGCGGGACTTATCTGGGCAGCCATCCGCAAACAAGGCCACGAAGGATTTACGGTCCACCGCCGGTGGGACGGTTTCCTGCCCGGGGACGGGCTGGTTATATCCGGGGATAACATGTGGAAAATCAGTGGATATGCCATGACCGTTACCGGTGTTGGGAAAAGCAAAGCGGTGCCCTGGGGGTCTTCAGACCGGATAATTCAAAAGGGTGACCTGGTGATGGTGGATATTGCCCCCAACTACCAGGGGTACCACGGAGATACCGCCCGGACCTACGTGGTGGGACAGGCGGATGACCGCCAGAAAGAAGTTTTCAATTCAGTGCTGAAAGTGATGGAAAATGTCCTGGGAAGAATTCGGGAGGGCCTGCCCGTTAAGGAACTGTACCAAACGGCGGTAAGGACCGCGGAGGAAGAGGGATTCGGCGAATACCTGCAGGGGTATGGGGAGCAGAAGGGAGAATACATCGGACACGGACTGGGCCTGGAGGTGGACGAACCCCCTGTGGTAGGCCCTTATACCGATATACCTCTTCAGGAGGGCATGGTTCTGGCCATTGAACCCAAAATCATTATCCCCCAGTGGGGTGCGGTAGACCTGGAGGATCCCGTGCTGGTGACCAAAGAGGGCTGTCAGGTCCTGAGCCCCGTCTCCAGGCAGCTGTTCGAGGTATAAGCCGGGCCAGCTGTGAATTCAAGATTCATTTTAATTTAATAAATTTTTTTAGAAGATGGAAGAAAAGGCTGCGGATAATAACAACATTTTCATTCACGAAATATAATATAAGGGGGGATTTTGTGTTGAACATAAAGGAGCTTAAGGTAGGCGGCATGGGCTGCGGACACTGCGTGGATGCCGTTACCAAAGCCTTGAAAGCTCTTCCGGAAGTGGAAGAAGTTTCTGTTGATTTGGAAAATCAAAAGGTAACGATTTCATACCAGGGGTCCCTGGATGATCTCCGTATAGCCAAAGCCATAGAAGAAGCGGGATATGAGGTTTTATAGCTATTATTTCCGTTGACTTTTAAAGGGGCGTATGGTAGTATTAAAAAAAATTAAAATTACCTCATCTCAAAAAGGGGGGTGGGGTAGAGGAGCGGTTGTCAAAAGTACTGCGGGGAGCCTGGGTAGGCCTTGAAGCGCAGGAAAGGGACTGCCGCCGAAGCCGTAATTTGCCCGGAATTTCGGCTGGGCCTTCAGTGAATAACTGCAGGACTGTCATCAAAGGTTTCCCTGGACTTTTGGTGGTGTGCTATCTCACGGTAGGGGGAAGGGAGAGGTGAAAACTTCGGCTGACGGAAATCACCTGTTAGTCGTTTTTATTTTTCAGGTAAGGAGAGAGACGGATGCTGTTAACGGGAACAATGAAAATAAACCAGAAGGGTCATTTGGAAATTGGAGGCTGTGATGTGGTAGACCTGGCATCTCAATATGGGACGCCTTTAAATATCATGGATGAATCACTGATTCGAACCCGCTGCCGGTATTATCTTCAGAGCATGGAAAAACATTACCCTGACTTTGAAGTAATTTACGCAGGGAAAGCGTTTTTGACTAAGGCAATGTGTCGTTTGCTGGAGGAGGAGGGCATGTCTCTGGATGTAGTTTCCGGTGGGGAATTGTATACAGCCCTGGCTGCTGAATTTCCTCCGGAACGCATTTATTTTCATGGAAACAACAAGACTGTCTCGGAAATAGAGCAGGCTTTAGAGGCAGGAATTAGCAGATTTATTGTGGACAGCTTCAGTGAACTGGACCTTCTGGATTCTACAGCCCAAAAGATAGGAAAGAAAGCGGAAATTTATATCAGGATTAAACCAGGAGTGGTTCCTGATACTCACCAATACATTCAAACCGGGCAGGTGGACTCAAAGTTTGGTTTTGGTTTATCTGATGGTCAGGCCATGGAGGCAGTGGAAAAGTGTTTAGAAAAGAAGCATATCTCCCTGCGGGGGCTGCACTGTCATATCGGTTCTCAAATTTTTCAAACGGAACCCTTTGTTCAGGCCGCTCTTATTATGATGTCTTTCTTACGGGAAATTGCCCTTACCAAAAATATTCAGCTGTTGGAATTGAACCTGGGAGGGGGACTGGGGATTCGGTATTTGGAAAATGACCAGCCGCCTTCTATTGACAGTTTGATCAGCAGTCTGGCAGAAGCAGTAAAATCAAAGGCATCGGAATACAATTATCCTCTGCCTAAATTGATGATTGAGCCGGGACGTTCTATTGTGGGTGAAGCCGGTACTTCTCTTTATACAGTTGGGACCATCAAGGATGTTCCCGGGATCAGGCGCTATGTATCCGTGGACGGCGGGATGTCTGATAATCTGAGGCCTGCCCTGTATAAGGCCAAATATGAAGCCCTGGTGGCAAACAAGGCGGAAGAGCCCCGGGAGGAACTGGTATCCATCGCTGGAAAGGCCTGTGAGTCTGGAGATATGTTAATTTGGGATGTCCACCTTCCTTCACTGCAGAGGGGTGACCTGCTGGCCATTCTCAGCACCGGAGCCTACACATATTCCATGGCCAATAACTATAACCGTATTCCCCGCCCTGCAGTAGTCTTCGTTCGGGGAGGAAACTCGGACCTGGTGGTAAAAAGGGAATCTTATGAAGACCTGGTAATGAACGACATGATTCCAAAACGGATGAAAAAAATAAGGGATGAGCTGGCTCAAAAGGCAGTAAATCCATAATATTTGGGGAGAGTTTATTCAATGGAATTTGTGAAAATGCATGGGCTGGGCAATGATTTTATTGTTGTGGAAGATCTGGAAGAAAGAATTAAGCTTTCCGAATCGGAAATTCAAAGGTTGTGCCACCGAAATTTTGGTGTGGGTTCCGATGGGCTGGTGTTTATTCATCCTTCCCGGAGGGGAGATTTCCGAATGCGGATATTTAACAGCGACGGATCTGAGGCGGAGATGTGCGGTAATGCCATACGCTGTGTAGCGAAGCATGCCTTCGAAACCGGGCTGGTAAAAAAAAATGAAGTCTTGGTGGAGACCCTCCAGGACTTAAACCAAATTAAGATTTTCCTGAAAGGCAACCAGGTGGACAGCGTGGAGGTAAATATGGGAGAACCGGTGCTGGACTCGAAGCTGGTACCTGCTCAGGGTGAAAACAGGATGATTATCATGGAAGACCTGGTGCTGAATCAGTTGGGCCTGACCTTTAAGATAACGGCACTATCCATGGGGAATCCCCACTGCGTTATCTTTGTAGAGGATGGGGAGAAAATGCCTTTTAACGAGATTGGCTTCCTGATTGAGCATCATTCTCTTTTTCCCAGAAAAACCAATGTGGAATTTGTAGAGGTAATAAATAAGCGAAAAATTAAAATGAGGGTCTGGGAGAGGGGAGTGGGCGAAACTCTGGCCTGCGGTACAGGTGCCTGCGCTTCTGTGGTGGCTTCAGTCCTAAACAATCTAACGGAAAGGAGGGTAACGGTAGATCTTCCCGGGGGACAGCTGGAGATATATTGGGACGAAAGAGAGAATCAAGTGTTTATGAAAGGACCGGCGGAAAAAGTCTTTGCGGGGAAAATAAATATAACCAGATAGAGAATATCTAAACCGGGTTACGTGTTTATAATTACTGCGCGGCATAAATGAGAAATTGAAATTTATTGCAATTGTAAAAGATTATTGTTAAATTTTACAACCAGCTTACACTTTATGAATATATTCGGCTGCATGTAAAATAGAGAAACGAGCTTTAAATAAGGCACAGGCTCAAATGGAGAAGAGGTGTTTTTACCAGTGAAAAAAGCAGGACGCATTGAGAAGCTTCCTCCGTATCTTTTTGCGGAGATTGACAAAAAAATTCGAGAAGCCCTGGAAAAAGGGGTAGATGTGATTAAGCTGGGAATCGGGGACCCTGACCGGCCCACACCTGAATATATTATCCAACGGATGCAGGAGGAGGTTACTTTACCCCGAAACCACAGTTATCCTCCCGATGAGGGGCTGGCAGAGTTCCGGGAAGCAGTGAGCCGATATTATCAACGAAGGTTCGGGGTGGAACTGGACCCTCAAAAGGAGGTTCTTCCTCTCATTGGATCCAAGGAGGGGATTGCACATATCTCTGCCTGTTTCGTAAATCCGGGGGATGTTAATCTGGTTCCGGATCCCGGTTATCCGGTATACAGCATCGGCACCTTGTTTGCCGGGGGGGAGGCGCACCGCATGCCCCTTCTGGAAGAAAACAGTTTTCTTCCAGATTTCAGCGGAATTCCTGAGGAAATGGCCCGCAGATCCCGGTTGATGTTCTTAAATTACCCCAACAACCCCACCGGCGCTGTGGCAGAGAAAGACTTTTTTGAAGAAGCGGTAGAGTACGCAAAAAAACATGATATAGTAATCTGCCACGATTCCGCTTACCTGGAGATTGCTTTTGACGGGTACCGTCCGGTGAGCTTCCTGGAGGTTTCCGGAGCCAGGGACTGCGGCATTGAATTTGGTTCATTATCAAAGCCCTTTAATATGACGGGCTGGCGGGTAGGTTATGCAGTGGGGTCTGCTGAAGTCCTGGAGGCTCTCTACCGCTATAAGACCAATATCGATTCCGGCAATTTTAAAGCAGTACAGTATGCCGGGGTGGAAGCTCTGGACAATCCAAAGTCCCGGGAACATATAGAAAGAATGCAGCAGGTCTATCAGGAGAGAAGAGACGTGGTGATAGAAGCATTGAAAGAGGCGGGGTGTAGGGTTTCTGCCCCTAAAGCTTCCTTTTATGTCTGGGCTCCGGTTCCCTATGGCTATACCTCTAAGGACTTTGTTTCTTATCTGTTAGAGAAGACCGGGGTTGTGGTAACTCCCGGCAGCGGGTTCGGAGTGTACGGGGATGGGTACTTCCGTATTGCTTTGACTGTAGAAGTAGACCGCCTTAAAGAGGCCATGGACCGTATTAAAGGGGCTGTCCGGTTTTAGGAGCCATTTATCTGCACCTGTAGGCGTGATTTCCCTTGTTTAACGTGTCTGAAATACCTGGAACCTGGCCATTAAGGAAGAGGCATATACCCGGAAGGAATATAGTATACTCATGTATACTCAAATATTTAATTTGTTAATAACGGAGGGGATCAAAATCAATGAAAAAGTATAATGTGGCTATTGTAGGTGCAACAGGAATGGTTGGGCAGAACATGCTGAAAGTGCTGCTGGAGAGGAACTTCCCCATGGCGGGTCTAAAACTTTTGGCTTCAGCCCGTTCCGCCGATTCTACCGTAGAGGTGGAGGGTAAAGAATATAAGATTGAGGCAGCGGAACCCGCCGCTTTTGAAGGGGTAGATTTTGCTTTTTTCAGTGCCGGAGGAGATGTCAGCCTGGAGCTGGCCCCTGAAGCAGTCAAAAGAGGGACGATCGTGGTAGACAACAGCAGTGCTTTCCGCATGGAAGCTGATGTGCCCCTGGTGGTTCCCGAGGTAAATCCCGATGCACTGGTGGGACATAAAGGCTTGATTGCCAACCCCAACTGCTCTACCATTCAACTGGTAGTAGCTTTAAAACCTTTACAGGATCTTTCTCCCATGAAAAGGATTGTGGTTTCCACGTACCAGGCAGTTTCCGGAGCCGGTAAAGAAGCGGTAGATGAGCTGGTGGACCAGAGCAGGGCTGTGATTGAAGGGAAAGAATTCGAAAAAACCATGATCCCCCACAAAGGGGCCAAGAAAAACCACCAGATTGCCTTTAACCTGGTGCCTCAGCTGGACGTATTTTTAGATAATGATTATACCAAGGAAGAGATGAAAGTGGTCAATGAGACCAGAAAAATTATGAGTCTGCCGGACTTAGGAGTTTCTTCTTTTGCTGTAAGAGTTCCGGTGATGAATGGACATTCTGAGTCGGTAAATATTGAGTTTACAGCGCCTGTTACCGTGGAGCAGGCCCGGGAAGCCCTGGCTAACTTCCCCGGCATTGTTGTGATTGACAACCCGGCGGAGCTTCTTTATCCCATGCCCTGGGACTGCGATGGAAAAGATGAGGTTTTTGTGGGCCGAATCCGCAAGGACGAATCGGTGGAGTACGGCCTGAACATGTGGGTAGTTTCCGACAACATCCGTAAGGGAGCTGCCACCAACTCTATACAAATTGCTGAGTGCCTGATTGAAAAAGGGCTCTGTTAGAGACGGGGGATACAGATGAAAATTGTTGTACAAAAGTTTGGAGGCACCTCTGTGGCCACTCCTCAGCACCGGGACATGGTGGTGGAGCGGGTTAAAGAAGCCATTGACCAGGGTTTTTCTCCAGTGGTGGTGGTTTCCGCCATGGGGAGGCTGGGGGACCCTTACGCTACCGATACTTTGAAAAACCTGGCCCTGAGCGTAAACCCTGATGCAACCCTGAGGGAACTGGATATGGTCATGAGCTGTGGGGAAATAATTTCCACGGTGGTTATGGCCAGCACACTGCAGGCCAGGGGGATTCCCGCCCGGGCCATGACAGGGTTCCAGGCAGGGATGCATACCGATGGAGAATACGCCGAGGCAGAAGTCGTGAAGTGCAGGCCTGACAAAATTCGAGAAGCCCTGGAAAAGGGAGAAGTTGTGGTGGTAGCCGGTTTTCAAGGAATTTCCGAGGATTGGGAAATTAATACCATGGGCCGGGGGGGCAGTGATACCTCCGCAGTTATTCTGGGGGCAGCCCTGGATGCAGAGCAGGTGGTGATTTTCACTGATGTAAGTGGAGTTATGACCGCAGATCCAAAGCTGCTGGAGGATGCCCGGATAATCAATCACCTGACCTACAGTGAAGTATGCCACATGGCATACGAAGGAGCAAAGGTGATTCACCCCCCTGCAGTGGAGATTGCCATGCAGCATAATGTCAGCCTGGTGATTCGAAACCCGGCGGACCCCGGACCCGGTACTCTGATTGATAATGAATACAGTGACCACGGGGGATTTCAAAAACGAAGAAGAGTGATTACGGGAATCGCCCATGGGCATGACCTGGCCCAATTAAAAGTAAAGCTGCCGGAGGATGGCACGGTTTCTGAACTGGACCTGTTCCAGCAGTTGGCCGATGCTAAAATTAGTATTGACCTGATTACCGTATTTCCTGAAGTAAAGGTATTCACGGTCCAGCAGCCGGTTCTACCTAAGGCGGAAAAGATACTTTCTGACCTGGGGGTGGGATATGAAATCATTAAGGATTGTGCCAAAGTTTCCGTAGTAGGAGTGGCCATGCGAAATATTCCCGGCGTTATGGCGAAAGTGGTAAAGGCCTTAAATGAACAGGATATCAAAATCCTGCAGACCGGAGATTCCAACATCACCATCTCTCTGCTGATACGGGAAGATGACTTGAAAAAGGCCATTAAAACCCTTCACGATCACTTCGAACTGGGGAAAGCCGACAGCTTTTCCGCAGAGGTTTATTAGAAAAAATAATATCTAAGGGAAAGAGCATGTTAAATAGAACTGCTACCTGTCAGTAATAGAAAATAAATTAGGACAAAGCATATATCCACAGGGCTTTGTCCTAATTTATTGCGGTTTTGTATTTTCTATTACCTTACTTCAATTAAAAAACCATACAATGCATCCCCCTGTTTCCAT
>SKNC01000086.1 GCA_007120745.1 Bacillota bacterium | reverse complement strand
GATTCCTTTGACTACTTTACCCAGGAATCCAGGAAGTCGAAAGGTATAAAACTTCATTCTTTTCCCCCCTTAAGATTGTTATGTGATTATTTAACATATATCCAACTGGTATAAATTCCAACCGAACCAGATTAAGAAGAATCCCAGGAGTATAAACCAGAGGTGCGAGGGAAGAGTATCAACGATAATGCCAATCCCTGCGGCGGCCAAAATAAGTCCTGCTATTTTCCTGGTAAAACCCTTCATCCGTCTCCATCTCAACATGACCACCTCCAGTCATCACATCTGTGTATCTCATTATATTAATTTCATGGAATTGTGTGAAAAAAATATGTAAACTTATAAAAAAAAAGGAGCAGTTTATGCTCCTTTTCGATCAATTTCATAATCATGTATTTATAAATATTAATAAGTATTATCCTTGTATGTGTACTTCTTTTTCAAATCAGTTGATTAAAAATCCATATCCGGGTGCGGGTCTGGCAGATTCCCGTGACATTCTGTGCAGTCTTCTTTCGCACGGGTATCGGAGAAACCGCCCCCACCGTGACAGGCCATACATTCACCCACTATGGGTACCGGCCCATGGGCCGATTCAAACGCATTGTCGGCGTAAGCATTCAGCATTTCCACGGTAAATTTAGCGACGTCGGCACTGGCGCCTCCGCACCGCATACTCCGCTCTGAAGAATCCTGGCGGACGCCCGCCTCTTGAAGCCACTTGGTTACCTGTACATGGCATAAACTGGAATTACCAGGCACTCTGGGTAATTCTTCCTCGGGCTGGTATTCCGGGAAGGCAAAGCCCTGGAACCAGGCAAAAAGCTCGTCTACCAGCTGCATGGCGGTTTCTGTGTCAACGACCAGACCTATGGCAGCCATGGCAGGGGGGAGCGTTCCACAAATGGAAGACCAACCGGCGCCTCCGCCCCTGGCGGTCCAAAACATTTCATTGGGAATTTGGTTAAAAGGATAACCTACTTCTTCTGCTAACAGGCCGATGACCCCATCGGCAACTGCTGTACCTCAGCCTTTTTTTTCATCCCAGTAGGACTTCCAGGCAATTTCCGCCGCCCTGTCGGGATCCAGCTTCTTATAAGGAAAGGGAAATGTTGGTGTAGCAACTTGTGAGTTGTTATTGTCATTCCCATTCCCATTGGGGGAGTCTGTTGTTTCCGCACAGCCGGAAAGCAGTGCCCCGGCACCGCTTACTAAAACCAGGCCGGCTACGGAGCCCTTTATAAACTGCTCCCTGGTTATAATTTTCTTTTTTTCACTCATTAATTTTCTGACCTCCCATAATAATAGTTTCATATATGCATGTTAATAAAAAACAACCTGTACTTACTTTCACCTCCTTTAACATGATGTTATCATTAGCAAAAGGATAAATTTGACCTACACAACTAAACAGGAAATTATTAAAACTATTCCAAAATGTGATAATGAAGGCGCAAAATACAAATAATCAGTTATATTATAGCATTATGAATAATGGCACGGTCATACAAATAACTTATTGCCATTAATAAAACTAATACAAATAAATTTAAAGAAAGAAAGGCCAGGAAATATTTCCATGGCCTTTCTCTTTGAAAATGGCATAGAGGATGAGGTTCTTTAGCCTGGTATAAATAAAAAAACCCGGATAATTACCGGGTTTTTGATTACAACCTGATTATTCAGTAAACGGGGTCTTATACCGCCCGCTGCACTTTGCCCGCCTTAAGGCACCGGGTGCATACGGGGACTTTTCGGGGAGTTCCATCAACCAGTATTTTAACTCTTTGAAGGTTGGGAACCCAAATTCTTTTGGTTTTAATATTGGAGTGACTCACGTTATGTCCGGTTTGAGTTCCTTTCCCGCAGATGAAACATTTTTTGGCCATTCAAGCTTACCTCCTTTATATGATCAGCGTAAAAACAAATTTATGAATAACGGCAAATATGAGACCGTTTTTTCCTTTTAACCTATTAAATTCTAACATAAGCTGCCTTCCGATGCAATAAAAATCAAAGGGCTTGCAGGATTTTTTTATCATTTATTGAAATATAATAAATCTATAATTTAATTTGGAAGCGCTGAATTATGTTTAAGGTAAAAACATATCAAGGAAATTGGAAAATGATTTTTATAATCCTAAGAAATTTTTTTAAAAATTTTTTTATTATACAGGTTTTTAAAAGACAAAAATGTAAAAAATATATTACTATTAATTTAGACAAGATATATCTTGAGCTAACTGAGAATAAACTAGGTAAGGAGGTGAGTTCCTGATATTTCAGGAAATACGTATATGACAGGAAAAAATACAATTAAAACTGAACTTGGTGAAATTGTTATTTCAAAGGAAGTGATTGCCCTGCTGGCAGGAATGGCAGCGGTGGAGTGCTATGGAATCGTCGGAATGGCTTCCGGCAGGCTGCGGGATGGCATTGCAGAGCTTTTAAAACGAGAAAATATAAGCCGGGGAATTAAGGCTCATACGGAAGGGGACCGTCTGGTCATTGAACTGAATGTGATCGTTGGTTACGGAACAAAAATATCTGAAGTAGGCCAAAACGTGGTGGAAAAAGTAAGATATGTAGTAGAAAATCTAACAGGCCTTAAAGTTAACGAAGTTAAAATCAATGTGCAAGGAGTTCGAGTAGTTTAAGCAGCAGTAAGGAGGTTTGCATCATGGGAATTCAAGTTCTGGACGGGGATGCCCTGAAAAAAATGTTTTTGGCAGGGGCCATACGATTAAACCAGAAAAAGCATTATATAGATTCATTGAATGTGTTTCCAGTTCCCGACGGGGATACAGGAACCAACATGTCTTTGACGTTTAATTTTGCTGTACAGCAGCTGGACAAACTGCAGGAGAATACCGTCGAAAAAGTAGCGGAAACCATAGCTACCGGATCATTAATGGGTGCCCGGGGAAATTCCGGGGTGATTCTGTCCCAGTTGTTTCGGGGTTTTTCCAGGGGCCTGGTGGGAAAAGAAAAGGCAGATGGAGTGGAATTTGCGAAAGCACTGCAGGAGGGAGTTAGAACTGCTTATAAAGCGGTGATGAAGCCGGTGGAGGGGACCATGCTGACCGTCGCCCGGGAAGCTGCTGATGCTGCATTTCGGGAGGCACAGTTGGGAACAGATTTTGTGGCTTTAATGGAGGTATTTTTACAGCAATCTAAAGAAACTTTGAAGAAAACGCCACAGCTGCTACCGGTTTTGAAGCAGGCAGGAGTAGTAGATGCCGGTGGAGAGGGATTATGTGTAATATACGATGGTTTTCTCAAGTCGCTGCAGGGATTTGATTTTGACCTGGATATTATTGAAGAAGTTCCCCCGGAAAGGGAGACAGCAGGGGTTTCCCTGGAGGAAGAAATCACTTTTCAATATTGTACAGAGCTTTTGGTGAAGGGCAGTAATCTTCAATCACAAGCTTTGCAGGAAAAGTTAATGGACCAGGGAGATTCTCTCCTGGTAGTGGGAGAAGGAGAGATTCTCAAAGTACATGTCCATACCAATAACCCGGGGATTGTTCTGGACATTTGCCTGAAGTTTGGCCAGCTCAGCCAGATTAAAATTGATAACATGAAAGAACAGCATCAGGAGTTTTCCGGGGAGGGAAAAAAGCCGCCGGAGGAAAATGACTTCATACAATCTTTTGTGCCTTATAGTGAAAACGGAGAAGAAAAAAGCACAGATATTAAAATAATTGCGGTTTCTCCTGGTGACGGAATAAGTGAAATTTTTACCAGCATGGGGGTTTCCCATATTATTGAGGGTGGACAAACTATGAACCCCAGTACTGAAGATTTTTTGCAGGCCATCGACAGATCCAATGGCCAAAAGATTATCATTCTGCCCAACAATAAGAATATCATCCTGGCGGCAGAGCAGAGCAGGGATCTAAGTTCTAAAGAGGTTATGGTAGTTCCCAGTAAAACCATTCCCCAGGGAATCAGCGCTCTTATGGCTTTTGACCCGGTTCAAACAGAATTTGCTGATAATTTTGAGGCCATGAAAGAAGCACTTTCCCAGGTAAAGACCGGACAGGTAACCTATGCCGTTAGAGATTCTTCATATGACGGAAAATCCATTAAAAATGGTTCCGTTATTGGCCTGCAGGAAAACACCCTTTCAATTGTTGGTGAAAATCCCGAAGAGGTGGTAAAAAAGCTGATCCAGGAAATTTATGAAGAGGGCGATGAAATTATTACTTTATACTATGGAAACAATATAACTGAGGATGAAGCGGATAATCTGGCCCAAAAGCTTCAGGTGTATTATCCTGATGCTGAGGTAGAGCACTACCGGGGTGGCCAACCATTATACTATTATTTTATTTCTGTAGAGTGATGTTTTTATTTATTTTTTACTTTAAAAGGAGGTTTTGAGATGAGAGTAATTACAGACAGCACTGCAGATTTACCTGAATCCATATTAAAAGAGTATAATATTGAAATGGTACCATTAAAAGTTCACTTTGGTGAGGAGCAGTTTTTAGACTGGGTGGATTTAAAGCCGGACAATTTTTATGACAAACTGCAAAAGTCAGATATCCTTCCCAGAACTTCTCAGCCCTCACCGGCTGATTTTGTGGAAAAATACAAAGAAAAGGATCAAAATGAGGTTATCTTTTCCATTCATATTTCTTCCCAGCTGAGCGGGACATATCAGTCCGCTATGATGGCTAAAGATATGCTTCCGGATATGGATATTGTGGTGGTAGATACCAAACTGGGTTCCATTGCGCATGGTATGGTGGTTTTGGAAGTGGCCCGGGCAGTTAAAGAGGGAAAATCTAAGGAAGATATAGTGTCCTTAATTGATTACCTGCTGGGCAACATAAAGCTTATCTTTATGGTGGCGACCCTGGAGTATCTTCAAAAAAATGGAAGAATAGGAAAAGCCCAGGCTTTATTGGGAGGGCTTTTAAAAATGAAGCCCATTTTAACTCTGGTGGATGGAATTGTCACCCCCAGGGATAAAGTAAGAGGCCAGCAGAAGGCTCTGGACCGACTGATTAGTTTATGTTTAGAAGAATATGGCTCAGATAAACCTGTGCAGGTAGCTGTTCTACACGGTAATGTTGTAGAAGAAGCGTTAAAGGTTAAGGAAATGGTGGAAAAGAACTTTAATAATGGTGAGATTATTATTACCGAACTGGGTGCGGTTATCGGTTCCCATATTGGCCCCGGTGCTGTGGGAGTGGTTATGTATCATAAACAAGATTAAATATTTATTAAATTGATTATCAAAAAATTTTAAAAAAATAAAGGCATGAATCATTACCACAAAGATAGTGTTTGTTATAGTATATACGTGCAGTATATATTATAATAACTATTGAGGAAAACACTTCTAGTATATAAACCTTCTATTGAGTTAAACTATAATTACAAGCTCAATAAGGAGGTGAATTCTTAATGGTTACTCAAAACAGGTCTGGTGGAAGAAACAGAATTCTGGTTCCCGGAGCTGAGCAGGCAATGGAAAAGTTCAAGTATGAAGTTGCTAACGAACTGGGGCTGGATTACAACGGTGATTTAGGAAACCTGACTTCCCGCCAAAACGGTTATGTTGGTGGACTAATGGTTAAAAAAATGATTGCTGACTATCAAAGTAAAGCATCCGGGCAACCTTATTCAGAGCAAAATGTTATGCAAAATCAAACTCAAGTTTAACTTGAGAAACGGGCGGGCTGCAAAAAAGGCAGCCCGTTTTGCTTTTTAAATAAAAAAACGCTAAAATAAAACTGGTGACTTTTAACAAGTCACCAGTTGGGAGAGGAGAAACCGGAGGAAGAGCTTATGGGGAAATTATTTGGCTCTTTAATAAGTATTTTGTCTTTTTTTTAAATTTATATACAGGGAATTAACAGGTAATATTATCCATTTGTGTGCCAGGTGCTTGTGGAAGAGAGGTTTCAGTAAAAAAAAAGCTTTTGAAAAGCTTATTAACAGTAATTTTATGATTTTTAAGGAGAAAAAATTTGAGGGTAAACGCAGGATTTTCCAAAGGGAAAAAATTAAAGAGCCTTTCCGGTAAAGAAGTCAGGCCAACTTCGGATAAAGTAAAGGCGGCAGTTTTTGATACCCTGGGACAAAATTTAGAGGGGAAAAATTTTCTGGACCTTTTTTCCGGTACCGGTGGAATGGGGATAGAAGCCTTGAGCCGCGGGGCAGAATACGCTGTTTTTATTGAAAAAAACACAGATTGTGTTAAAATAATCTATGAAAACCTGAAAATAACAGGATTAGACAGCAGAGCAAGAGTTATTAAAACCGAAGTCTTCCGGGGATTAGCCAAACTCCAAAGGGAAAAACTAACCTTTGATTATATTTATATGGATCCACCGTACTTTGGACCTCTTTATGTTCCTGTTATGGAAGCTGTATCAGAAAAAGGCCTGTTTGAAAAAGACGGAATTTTAATAGTTGAGCATTTTAAAAATATTATTTTGCCTGAAAAGGTTTTTGGATTACGACAGGGCAAAGAAAAAAAATACGGAGATACTATTATTACATATTATTTCAAAAAGGAGGAGGTTTTGTGACCCAAAAAATTGCCATATATCCTGGAAGTTTTGATCCGGTTACCAATGGTCATCTGGATATCATAGATCGAGGAAGCAAAATATTTGATCGTTTGATCGTAGCTGTTTTGGAAAACCCCAGGAAAAATGCGGTTTTTTCCGCCAAAGAAAGGCTGGATATGTTGAACCTGGTTTTAAAGGATTTTACCAACGTAGAAGTAGATTATTATCAAGGGCTTTTGGTGGATTATGCGGAACAAAAAAACGCCCAGGTAATTATAAAAGGGTTAAGGGCGATTTCCGATTTTGAATATGAATTTCAGATGGCCATGATCAACCATAAACTTAATCCCGCCGTAGAAACCATGTTTATGATGACCAGCAGTAAGTTTTCCTATCTGAGTTCCAGTATTGTCAAGGAAGTGGCCAGTTATGGCGGGTGTATACGAGGGTTGGTTCCGGATATCTTGTATGAAATGGTCTTAAGCAAGTTCGAGGCGGATGTTAAATGTGATACTCTCCCCTGATACTATTTTTTCCTCAAACGAAAAAATATCACTGCCACGTTGGTATACAGGTAAATTACCATGGAAATGGACAGCAGAATAAGAATAAACAGGAAGATTTGACTGGTGACAAAGATCAGTCGTTCCAGCCAGAAGGACATGGTGCTTTGAGGTTGAGTATGCAAAAAGACAGGAACGCTGATTTCTTGAATAATCCTTTGAGCTGGCTTCATTAAAAAAAAGGTATACAAGGCGGCAAGGGTTCCGTGAATAAAGCGGGCAAAGAAAAAAGGAACAATGCTCATATCGGTTTTGCTGATAATGCTGGCAACCTGGGCGTGTACAGATAACCCGCTCCAGGCAATAATAAAACCGGCAGCCATAACTTTTTGAACCAGAGGGATGGAAGCCGGGGCAGCACCGGCCTGCTGACTGCCCAATGTTACTTCAAAGAAGCCATGAATCAAGGAAGGGATCAGTTGGGGATCGATTCCCGTGGGTGCCAGTATTTTGAAAAGCACAGCGGAGAGGAAGGATAAGATTCCCAATACTTCCATAATTCTTATCAGCACTGAAAATAAGATGATAAACCCACCAATTAAAAGAAGGGTGTTCATAGATTTAAAGATGGCATCTCCCATGAGTTGTCCCAAAGGACGGCCGTCTTTTTTTCTGGCCTCATATAATCGGCGTAGAGCCCGAAATAGTATTTTACCGCTGCTTTTGTGGGAAACTGATTTTTCCTGTTTATGTCCATGAAAGCGCATAATCAATCCTGTTGAAAGGCTGGAAAGATAGTGGGCTATGGCAATGGTAGCTCCCACAGCGGGGTTCCCAAACATTCCCACCGCTACTGCTCCAAACATAAAAAGAGGGTCGGCAGTATTGGTGAAGCTCATAAGTCGTTCGCCCTCTAATTTTGTGCACATATTTTGTTCCCTGAGCCGGGTAGTTAAAATAGAACCAATGGGAAATCCGCTGGCGAGACCCATGGCCATAACGAAGGAACCTTCCCCGGGCACATTAAATATCGGACGCATTAAAGGCTCCAGCATAACTCCCATGAAATGAACTACACCCAAACCCATCAGTATTTCTGCGCAGACGAAAAAGGGAAGCAGGGCGGGGAATACCACATTCCACCAGATATTTAACCCGTTTACCGCAGCTTCAAAGGCATGTTCCGGGAACATAACCAGGGAAAGGGTAATAAACATGGCCATAGCGGCAGTAGTGTAAACACTGATATAAGAGTTTCTGCTTTTGAACATATTGTTGCTCCCTTCCATAAATATAGTAGCTGTATTTATTTTTCAGCATGATGCAGAAGTTCTGTTATGTATAAAATATCAGCAGTTAGTATAAATATATTTGGAGAAACACTTAATATGCTAAAATTTTGAGGTGTGTATCATGGGGAAAGCTCCCAGCCTGGGCCTGGCTCTCAGTTCCGGTGCGGCCAGGGGCCTGGCTCATATCGGTGTAATTAAGGTAATGGAAGAAGAGAAGATCCCTATAGACTTTATTGCGGGGTCCAGCATGGGAGCGCTGGTTGGTGTGCTTTATAGTGCAGGGATTCCGCTGCAGGTTATGGAATGCCTGGCTGTTTCCCTGGATAAACGAAAATGGACAGATTGGAAGTTATCTGGATTAGGGGCTATGGGCGGAAATAAAGTTCATGATCTCTTACGGCTGCTGCTTAGAAATAAAACCTTTCAAGATGTAAAAATTCCGGTCAGTGCAGTAGCTACAGATCTTATCCATGGTGAACTGGTAGAGATTAAAGAAGGCCCTCTGGTACCGGCAGTGATGGCAAGTATCGCGGTGCCGGGAATTTTTCCTCCGGTAAAGCATCAGGAAAAAATGCTGGTGGATGGAGGAGTGTTGTGCCGGGTCCCTGTACAGCAGGCACGGAACCTGGGAGCGGAGGTGATTGTTGCCGTAGATGTAGGGGGGCTGATCCAAGAGGCGCATATCGGCAATTTTTTTGATGTGGTAAGCCAGTCTATATCCATTATGGGCAGAGAAATTATGAAGAATCAGCTGAATCAGGCGGATATATTAGTTTGTCCCGATATTTCGGGGATAGGTTTAACCCAATTTCAAAAAGCTGAAACATGTATTTTGGAGGGGGAAAAAGCGGCCAGGAAAGTCCTGCCGGAGCTTCAAAGGTTACTTTAGAGGAGAGTGTGACTGTGCGCAGCATTAGAAAAATTATTTTTTTAGCTGTTCTTTTGTATATTATAAACTTTTTTCTTCAGGGGAATTATGTGGTCTTCAGGCCCGGCACTGCTGAAAACTTGAAGGAAATTATTACTGTGGAAAACGGAATAGATTCTGACCATGAAGGGTCTTTCTTTTTGGTAACGGTGGCTCAACAGCCCGCAAATTTGATGCTTTTTATGGGTTCTTTAGTGACCCCTTCAATTGAGCTGTTTCCAAAATGGCGTATTCATCCTCCGGAAATAGACCTGGAGGAGTACTATGAAATAGAAAGGCGGAGGATGAGAGACAGCCAGTATCTGGCAAAAATAATTGCATTGAGAAGAATGGATTACGATGTACCCATTATCAGTGACGGGATCCTGGTGGTAGAAACCATGGAGGACAGTCCCGCCCGGGATATTCTTAAACCAGAGGATGTGATTATTGAACTGGATGGAGAACGGGTAAACCTGGCGGAAGAACTGGTGCAGAAAATTCAAGAAAGGCCTGTAGGGTCAGAGGTTCAAATAACATTCAAGAGAAATGATAGTGTCCTTACCGAATCTGTCACAACAGTTCCCCATGTAGAAGATAGGGAAAAGGCAGGTTTACGAATATTTATCAGAACCCTGGACTGGGAACCTCAACTGCCGGTAGAAATTGAAATCGGTACCGGAGCCATAGCCGGGCCTTCAGCGGGATTCATGTTTGTGCTGGAAATCATGAACCAGCTGGAGGAGCAGGATATCAGTCACGGGAAAAAAATTGTGGGTACCGGAACCATTGATATGCGGGAGGATGTTGGACCTATTGGAGGGATAAAGCAAAAAGTGGCTGCAGCTGAGGCCATTGGTGCAGATTTCTTTTTGGTGCCTGCGGAAAACATGCAGGAAGCGGAAAGGGCTGCGGGTAGAATTCAACTGGTGGAAATTGATACATTACAGGATGCGTTAAATTTCCTGGAAACCATAAGGTCCGATGTTAGTTTTCTCTATGACCCGGAAAGAATGCTCATAAGCCAGGAGCTTATCCCTCTGCCTGTGCCCGTTGAGAACAGTTGTTACTGCTTTTTGGTTAGTCTTGACAAAGAAGAAAAGTTTCCATTATAATTGATGTTAGTTTGAACAAAGAGGTGGTCAGGTTGAAAATTTACCTTGCGGATTTGAAGAAGGAAGAGGGGAATTATGTCAGCTATAACTACCTGGTAGATCCTAAAACGCTCAAACTGGAAACAGGCTTTTGTTTAGAGGAACCGGTGACTTTACATGTTTCTGCTGCTTACAATGG
>SKNC01000130.1 GCA_007120745.1 Bacillota bacterium | reverse complement strand
GTAAAACCCTTTTAACCGGTTATATAAATATAGTTTGCTTGGATAACATTAGTTTTAGCAGTAATCATGCTGCTAAAGACCAGCAATGTTCAGTCCTATTCTTCCCTGCAGAGCCACTAATATCCCATAGTCGCATGGCTGGAATCGGGGTACGGACAGCGATTACTGGTATCATATAATTTATATAGTAGAAAAAGAAAAAAGGGCCTGCTTAAAAAAGTTCGCCCCTTAAAAAGTTATAATACCTTTCTATATTGTTACTATTTTATGAGCATAGTGACAAGCCAATTCCCGGTGATGCGTAACCATTAAAACGGCGGTTCCCTGTGAAGCCAAAGAGACAATTACGTTCATAAACTGTGATGCGGCCAAGGCATCAAACCCGTGAGTTGGTTCATCTAATAGCAATAGAGCCGGTTCATATACCAGGGTGCTGGCTAGAGCAACCCACTGACGTTCTGTTTTCGTAAGGGAGTAAGGATGTCTATGGGCCAGATGGTCTATTCCCAATAAAGACAGCCATTTTCCAACTCTTTTTTCCATCGCTTCCTTCTGAGTTTTTTTCATTTTTAACCCCAGGGCAACTTCCTTATAAACGGTGTCCTGAGAAATTTGATGATCTGGATTTTGAAACAGCACTCCGGTGGCACTGTTGGCTTCAGAAATTGTTTTGCCCCCTATACTTTCCCCTTGAATAACAACAGTTCCTTTTTGGGGTTTGAGAATCCCCGCAGCAATTTTCAAAAGAGTTGTCTTCCCCGCTCCATTTGGCCCGGTCACTGATACAATCTCCCCAGGGCCTACCCTAACGTACATGTTTTCCAGCATTTTTTTCCCCGGATATCCAAACGTAACTCCTTCTATAGATAAAACAGGACGCTTGTCTACAGGAAATGGAATGGTTTTATGTTTACAAAAAAGGCCCTTTCCATCCACATCAATACCCTCCGCCCGGGCTTCATCCTGAACCCTATAAAAATCTTCCATTGTTCCCTGCCAGTGTAATTTTCCCTCCCGAAGCCAAAAAATCACCGGGGCCAGTTCTTTATATTGAAAACTTGAAGTGGAAGCAATGAGGATCGTCATACCTTCTGCTACCCATTTTTTTAATTCCTGCACGAAATATTTTGTAAAAATCGGGTCCAGTTGGCTTAACGGTTCATCCAGCAGGAGTACAGATGGTTTAGACGCTGCGGAAGCTGCCAGGGAAACTCTCTGTCTTTCTCCACCGGAAAGTGTATGCATATTTCGCTCCAGCAGCAGTTTTAATGAAAATATGTCAGCCAGTTCATTGATCCTTCGGTGTCTTTCCGACAAAAGCCAGCCGTAATTTAGAAGCGGAAATTCTATCTCAGACTCTACCGTGGGCATTAAAAATACGTCACTGTTTTGTATGGCCATACCCACACTTTTTCCTCTGCGGCAGAAGCCCTTTACCTCCGCTTTCTGCATGGTGGGAATTAAGCCGCTCAAGCAGGCCAATAATGTTGATTTGCCGCTGTAATTTCCCCCCAATAAAAGTCCTGCTTTACCCGAGGGAAGGGAAAAGGAAACATTGGAAATTGCATTACTGGTGCTTTGTGGATATTTTATGGAAAGATTATCAGCTTTTATCATCCGGCTTTCCTTTCCTTATCTATTAGAAAAGGTACATAATAATAGTAATATCTCTGGCTGAAATCATGGGCAGCTTCAGGTTTTGATTTAATTGTGCAGTTCCTTCGGTCAATTTATAAACCTTGCATAAATATTGATTAGAAAAAATGATCCGGACAGAACAATTAGCCAGCGGAACCCTTTTGCCCAGGCTGGTTCCAACTCATAATACAGCCGGGCTCCACTGTATCCCCTTAAATATAGAAGGTATGACATCTGCTGAGCCCGAAATAAAGATTTTATAATCACGGGAATAAGAAGAGCCAGGTAAGCAAACAACTTTTCCTTAAAATTTCCCCAGGATAAACCACGGGTCTGTTGAGCCTGGCTGCTTACCTCCATTTCATCTCTCATAATAGGAAGCAGCCCCAGTAACAGCAGCATTATCATACCCAGGTCCGGATGCCAGCTGCTGAAGGTTTGAAATATTTGCCCCGGAGGAGTAGTTATGAAAAACGTCTGCATAAGAATGACAATTCCTAACAACCGAACAGCCACCGTTGTTCCATACAAAAATCCTTCCAGACCAAAGTAAAGCCAATACGTTTCATTGGCAGGATTAAGCAGGGAGTGAAAAACAATAATAAAAAGAGAAAAAAAATAAAAGGGGGTAAGGCGTTTCAACAGCAAAGCTCGCCCTCCCCCGAAGTATGAAAAAGCCCACAAGAAAATACAATTAATCATAAGCACATGTAACCCGGCGGAAAAAATTAGACCCAGTAAGAAAAGAACTGCAGCAAATAACTTTGTTTTTACCGGAATGTCGTAATACATACCGCTTCCGTCTTTTGCATATAGCACGAAGCTTCACCACTTTTTTAAGCTTTTCTAATCCAACTGTTTCCACTGGGGAGGCAAACTGCGAACAATAAACATCACCAAATATGCCGATAATACCTTATCCGCCAGATTAGTAGGAATCCTGGCTAAGAAAGCTGCGGCAAAAATACGCTCGGTACTGCCCAACAGGATTCCGTAAAGAATATCCACTCCACCACCGGTCAATCCTCCAAAGACATAAACGGCGATGGGGGTTCCAATTAATGGGGCGGCTACGGATAATATCGCCCCCACAATTAATGGAGTGATATAGTCTTCAAATCCTCTTTTCATAGCAATAAATCCTACAATCAAACCTATGGCTCCGTTAACAATCCCAAAAGGAATCGTCGTTGGACTGGTTATAATTCCCTGAAAAACATTGCTCAGCACACCGGTTAATGCTCCCCACCAGGGCCCCAGCAAAACTGCTGATAACATGGTACCAATAGTATCCAAAAATAAAGGCAGTTTCAGGGTAGAAGCCAAAGTGCCTCCAATAATATTAATGCCAATCCCAACAGGAATTATTGCCAACTTTAAACGCCTGTCCATAAAATATCACCTTACCTTTCCATGCGTCATTGTTATTGAGAAATAAATAATGAGTCCAGCACCTTTAAAGTGTCCGGTAAATTCTCTTCGTCTACTTCCACAAAGGGCAGATCAATCTTTTCTTCTGCCAAAATTCCAGAAAAGACCTCTATAAAAACTCCAGGTTCTTTTGCCAGATAACCCTCCTGAAAGATTTTTTCTCCCTTCTTACCGCTCATCTCACCTCCCCAACACGCTTTGTAAGTGTGTTTTACTCCACAGGAGGGACTGCCCTTAATCCCTACCACTCCTAAAACAATATACCCCTGCTCTAAATAGTCCTTCAGCTGGTACATTACAGGCTGTATCAGTTTCCTGCAGTGATTTCGGTAAAAGGGATTGTTATACTGGTCCTTTGACTGGCCCCAGCGACTTTCTCCTGCAAAGGAATGCTCGGGACAGGGAAGCTGAACAATCCCTACATCTTTTTTTAACAGGAATTCAATTACCGGCAGCAAAACTGTGCCATAAAGGGCTGCCCCTCTGATTTTACTGTTGGCATTCAGCAGGCAGTGACTGATAAGAATAATTTTGTGGCTGCGGTTCATGGTATTTCACCTGCCCATTCTTTTGAAGTATTACTTTTGTTGAAATAAAATACTAAATATTCTTTCGTCAATACTTTTCATTTTCCTTTATACCTGGCATTACATTTTGTTATGCATGAAAATGTTCCATCATTCTTTTGGTTATATTAACTTTTTGTTATACTTTTTTTACCTGGTTAGACAATAATGTAATATTAACTCATAGAGTGTAGAAAAAGGAATATTTGTGTCTTTGGAGAACAATTACAATAAAATAAACATTTTTCAAAGGAGTTCGAAATGTTTTTTGAAAATATATCCCCAGATAAAATACAGCGCCTGCTGGCGAGCCTTCCTATAAAAACCGTTATCGGGGAGTTTTCCGGAAGGGACAGTGTGGCAGCCATTATTAAGGCCTTTGAAGACAACAGCATTCGACACATTCTCCCGGTGGCTTCTTTTGCAGGTACGGAATACGGTGACCCTGGAACTCTAACGGAAAACCATACAAAGCTGATGGAGCGGATCAAAACATTTTATGGGAATGATAAAAAGCTTTATCCCCTAATTTTTTACAGCAATCCTGACCTTTGGAGCGTTATCAACGGCAGGTTTACTTCCCTAATTATTGAGCGGTTTGGATTTTACACCCCCTGCATCGGATGCCATGCCTACTTTCATATCCTTCGGGTTCCCATGGCCCTGCAGTTAGGTAAAAAAATTATTTCCGGCGAGCGGGAAAGTCATGACCAAAAAATAAAAGTAAACCAGCTTCCCCTGTGCCTGTCCTTTTACAAAGACATCCTGGCAGAATTCGGAGTGGAACTCCTGTTTCCTTTACGGGATATTCAAAACGGAAATGAAATAGAGAATCTAATCGGCTGGGATTGGCAGGAAGGAAAAAATCATCCGGAATGCTCCTACAGCGGTAACTACAGGAACCTGGAAGGAAAAGCGGTATATGAGGAAGAAAAGATAAACCGATTTTTGGAGGAGTTCCTGGGGCCGGTTTTAAAAAAAGTGACTCAACTATATATTGACAATCAAGAAATCACCCGGGCAGAACTGATTAAAGAGGTGGAAAATATCTTATGAAAACTATCTTAGTATTATTCGACGGCCTGGGCGACCGGGTGTACCCGGAACTGGGAAATAAGACCCCCCTGGAGGCAGCCCACACCCCTCACCTGGATACTCTCTGTAAAAAAGCAGAAACTGGCATTATGACTCCCTACCGGCAGGGAGTCCCCCTGGGTACGGAAACGGCCCATTTCCTTTTATATGGATATGATTTATCGGACTTCCCTGGGCGGGGAGCTATCGAGGCCCTGGGGGAGGGGGTTACCCTCCAGGAGGACGAAGTCTACCTCAGGTGCTGCTTTGCCACTGTGGAGGAAAATCAGGGATTTTATCTTGTGGACCGGTACACCCCGGAATTGACTCCTGAGGAAATTAAAAGGTTAACAGAAAACATTCCAAAAGAAATTGAGGGTGTAAAGATCGGCTGGAAGCACTCCTTCGATATGCACGGAATCATCACCCTGAAAGGAGAACATATCAGTTCAGCCATCTCGGATTCGGATCCTCACTATGCAGGAGAACACGTGATATGCGTGGAACCCTTTGAAACGGAGGATACCAGGGCTATTTTTACCGCCCGGGTGGTAAACCGATTCCTGGTAGAAACTTATAATGCTTTACATGAACATCCCGTTAATAAAGGAAGAGTAAAGCAGGGAAAACTTCCTGCCAATTTCATCATCACCAAGTGGGCAGGAAGAAAAAAAGCCCTTCCCCCTTTCCACGAAAAGCACGGCATTTCTTCTCTAGTGCTGGGGGCCAGCGACCTCTTAAGAGGTGTCGCCATGTTTTTAGGAATGAATTTTGAAAAATGCCCGGATTTCGGCCAGGGAATAAAAAAAGCATTAAAAGCAGACTGCGACTTTGTCCAGGTTCATACCAAGGAACCTGACGAAGCAGCCCACACCAAAAACCCGGTATATAAAAAAGAAGTGATGGAAAAGCTGGATAATGAACTGGCCCCACTGCTTGACATTAATGAGGAAGAAACCTTACTGGTAATAACCGCCGACCACTCCACCCCCAGCTGCGGTACCCTGGTACACTCCGGGGAACCGGTGCCCATCATGTTTGTGGGCAAGGGGGTCCGGGTAGACGGCGTGCAGACCTTCGGGGAGCGCAGCTGCACCAAAGGCAGCATCCGCATGGAAGGACGGGACTTAATGCCCATGGTCTTAAACTTCACAGATCGGGCCCTGCTGTACGGCTTGAGGACCGGAAGCAGGAGAACCAGCTATGTGCCGGGGAAAACAAACATATTAAAACCATAAAGTGACACAGCAGGGAGCAAGGAGTTTTTTGATGACAGATAAAAATATACGGAAAATAGATATTTACTCCATCAATGATTTTCATGGAGTCATCGAACCCCTGAGGCATTTTTCTTCTGCCTCCGTATTTTCTAAACTGCTCCAGTTAAAAAACAGGAACCCGGAAAATACTATCATTGTTTCCTCTGGTGACATGTTTGAAAGCCCGCCGCTTATGAAAGGCTCCCCCGGCCACCTTACCATTCAGCTGATGAATCTTGTGAATACAACAGCCATGACTGTTGGCAACCATGATTTCGACTGGTTCCCTAAAAGAAAGAGCTACCTTCAGGAACTTCAAAAACAGCTTTGCTGTCCCCTGTTAGCCTGCAATATAATTAATAAAAGCACGGGGAAAAGGCCGGAATTTATAAAACCTTCCATTATAGTAAATTTATCCGGCATTAAAGTTGCCTTTATTGGACTGATTACGGAAGAATGCTCGCAAATTTGCCTGAAGGAAGAGCTGGGGAAAATACAAGTGGTGGACAGCGTTAGTTCTTTAAAAGAAGAACTGGCCAGGGTCAAGCAGTTGGGAGCAGACATATGTATCGGCCTGGGGCATGTGGGAGCTTTTCAAGATACCCCTGGTGGCGTGATTAAAGGAGAAACGGCAGGTTTATTACATCATTTTAACAGCCGGGACCTTCAGGGTTTTGTTACGGCGCATACCCATCAGTACGTAACCGGTACCATAAATGATATCCATGTTGTGCAGGCAGGGTCTTTCGGGGAAGGCATTGGACACTTTGAGTTCCTGGTTAATGCAGAATATAAGGAGATCTTAGATATCAGTGCCAAAATAATAAAGATTGAAAAAATACGGAGCCAAAAAACCCTGAACCCGGACATTTTAAAGCTAATACAGAAGGGGCAGAAGGAAACAACAAAGAGTCCGGAAAGAATTGGTTACACAGCCAGGGACCTAACTATTGATTATGGAAGGGAAACTTTTTGGGGCAAATTTGTTGCAGAGTCCATGCAGAAATTAGTCAATGCTGATTTAGGGATCATTAACCCGGGAGCTTTCAGGACGCCAATGAAGGCGGGTGAACTACACACAACAGATATAATCCAGAATTTACCCTTTGACAATACGGTATGTAAAATCCAATTAAAAGGTGAAGTCATTAAAAAAATCCTTCAAAGGCCGGTAAACCCAAGTATGGGAATTTTACAAACAACGGGCACAGAGAACCTTGATGATGACCGGTTTTATACCTCAGCGGTGAGCAGTTTTTTAGCAGCAGGCGGAGATGGTTACTCCGAATTTACATCAGGCAGCTTTCTTGAAGACAGCGGGGTTATTATAAGGGATGCAGTAATCAAGAGGATAAAGGAAGATAAAAGCGTTATTCTAAAGCGCTGGTGATTAATTATATTTCAGCCCCTGCAATTTAAGCTATACAAATTTAACATACACCAACCCGGGAGTCTAAACATGGACTCTGAAAACCCTGTTAAGAAAATTTATGGCTGATTAATGTAGTCGTTAATGTATTTCATATAGTGCAAATAATACTTTAAAGTTTTCTTTATGGATTCATAAACTAACTCGTCATCTATTCTTTGATATTCATGAACAATAATGTTCCTTAAACCGGTGGAGGGCGCGATTTCCAGAGCAAAATCCATGGTAATCACTCCGGCTTCCGCTAGTTTTAGAAAGGAAGAAAAGTAATCCGAGGATATGCCTTTATCCAGGGTTTTTAACAAGATATTATTAATATCTGTCGCTGCCTCTACAATCAGTTGTATAAGCCGTTCTGCGGTTCTTTTATAAAGGTTGTTACTGCAATATTCATTAAATGTAATGTTTTCTAGATCTTTTAGTTCCTGGTAATACTGTTGTAAGGTGACCAGCTTTTCCTGAACAATTTCAAATTTAACTTCCCCCATCCAGCAGCACCCCCAATTTCTCCTGGAAATATTCTTTTTTTAACACCCTGAATTTTTTAGTGTCATAATAATAGCGCAGGCAGTAAAGGCTGTATCTTAGAAAAAACCCGTTTTTACTTTCGTACAGCAGCCTTCCCTTATCTGCTATTTCATACTTCAAAAGTCCCGAGGCTTTTTTTAAATCAATTAAATCAATTTTACTATATTTAAAAAGAACGCTCAGGTCGGTTAAAAACTGCATGCACCGGTTACCCTGTAAAGTATCTCCTGACAAAAAAGCAATATCTATGTCACTTTCCCCAGGCTTAAAGTTTTCTGTCCCATAGCTGCCCAATAACACCAGCAGATCCAGGTTGTATTTTTCCGCCAGGCAGGTTAATTCTTCCTTGTTTATGTTTCTATTATCATTATGATTTTCCACAGCAGGAACCTCTTCTCCTTCTATTACTGCAGCCTATTAATTCAGCTGATTCCAATACTACCTGTAAAGACTGTTGGTTTAAATAATAAAACCTTTGGACAGTTCATCAGTTCTGGAACAAAACACATTGCCGCCTCAGGGAAGTCAATGGAACTATCCCCATGAAAAAAGATAGCTCTATAACTATTTTCTACTGTAGACCCTTGTGCCGTTCTTCTCTTTATAAAATATTAACTTACTTTCTAGTTGCTGTCAAAACCTTTCTATTACCGCGTCCATGCAGCCAAGGCGGCACGTATCAAGTTTTTTAGTCTGACGTTTATTGCGATATCGTGAGCTATTTTTATTTATAAAACACTTTGTTATAGCTTATATACTTTTTTGGAAAAAAGATTTACGCACAATTCAGAGATCCTAACGGACTATACCCTTCGCTTGGAACGTATTAGGGAAAAGTTACTGCCCAGGATATTCAAATTTAGGTCTGAAAAAAACTTAAGACAGCAAGCAGTGATACATGCCATATGCATGGAATTAGCGACAACCAACAATAATCTCCGGTAATAAACAATCAAAGAATGCGCTGACAAAATGACTTAAGTCAAGCAAGTCAAACAAAACGTCCCCTTGACTCCGCAGACTCCATTGACTCCTTGACTCTGACTCTACTGCAAAAAAAGAAGTACCAGTGGGAAATTTTAATTAAACTACCCCAATGTAAACACCTTATCTGCTTCCGCCATTTTTTCTGATATCGTGTACATGTTGCTTATGCCGCCAACCTCCAGCTTCTCTTTTACTTCAAAAAACTCCAAACAGGTTCCGCAGGAGAGAATCTCTACACCCCGGCTTTCCAGGTCCTTCAGGTCATCCAATACTTCTGATCCCTGGGTGGTAAGGAAAACTCCGCTGTTAAGGAAAATCATGCTTTTGGGCAGTTCTTCACTCTGGGACAAGGTGTAAATATAACTCTTAATCAATACTTTTCCCAGCTCTTCGTTTTGCCCCAGGACACTGCTGCCAAAAATAATTACCGTTTCTTTACCTGCAGTCAATATTTCACATTCATTTTCCTGCCTGGTTATGATAATATAATAAGCCCCTTCTTTTTCCTCTACTTCTGTCCCGCAGGACCTGGAAGCAGCCAGGTTGCAAACGTTCCCCCGGGCTGCATCATTATCCACAATCACCACCAGGGAACCTTCCTTTAAGCCTTCCAGAGCCTTCTTGGTGAGAATCACCGGTTGTGGACAGGCAAGGCCCCGGGCATCTACAGTGTTTGCCATTGGAATCCCTCCCTTTAACAATTACTTATTAATTGTTAATTACTTTAAATAGTATTACGTGTTTCAATATTTTCATCCATTTGAATCACTATTCTCTTAGCTAGATTATACAATATTGACTGAGATAATAGCGTAAGTACTGTATGTTTATATCATTTTTCATACTGTTTCTGGAGCTTCCGCTTCCTCTGCAGCTGTCAAAATTGAAGCGGAACGAATATTAAACCGAATTTTTTCTCCCGGCCGGTATCCGGTATCTCCCACGAATAAGTCCATGATTACCGGGGCGCTCTCCGTAAACCCTTCAACTTTTAAGCGATAGCGGGTGGTAGGGCCATAAAAAAACTTCTGTAATATCTCCGCTTCCCATATCCCATCTTTTTGGGGTATCACGTTTTCCGGGCGAAAGAAAATATCTACCGGCTGGCTGCCTGAAAATTTTCTTTTTCCATCGGGTTCTAATACCATTTCTCTTCCCCAAAGGCTGACCCTTATTCTTTCCGATGAATTGGCAATTACCTCTCCGGAAAACAGGTTCCCCCAGCCGATAAACTGGCCTACGAAAGAAGTGAGGGGCTTCTCATACACTTCCTCCGGAGTTCCTACCTGTTCAATCTTCCCCTCTTTCATCACTGCTAACTGGTCAGCAATGGCCAGGGCCTCCTCCTGGTCGTGGGTCACATAAACCGCAGTAATTTCTGTTTCCCTCTGAATTTTTTTGATTTCCTCCCGCATTTCTACCCTCAGCTTGGCATCCAGGCTGCTCAGGGGTTCATCGAACAAGATCACCTGGGGATTAATTACCAGGGACCGGGCCACCGCCACCCTCTGCTGCTGTCCTCCGCTGAGTTCATGGATTCTCCTGTCTTTTAACTCTGAAATTTTAAGCATGTTCAATACCCGGTTTACCCGCTCTTTTATTTCCCCTTTTTTGATGTGCCGGGTTTTAAGGCCATATGCAATATTATCAAAAACACTGAGATGGGGGAAAAGGGCATACTCCTGGAAGACAGTTACAGTAGGCCGCTGAT
>SKNC01000044.1 GCA_007120745.1 Bacillota bacterium | reverse complement strand
TCTTTGATTTGACCTTCGGGCAGGTGAGCCAGCTTGACCCGGATGGGTGGTGTGCGTTTACCGTTAATCAGGCACATTTTTAATTCAATGACCCCGTTAGGGTAGACTCTGAAACCGTCTTTTTTCCACCGGGTAGGATAGTTTTTTTTCTCTTTGTATGGGTAGCGAATAGATGTATAGTCCTTTTGTCTAGCTTTCCAGGCATTTGTCCTGGCCTGTACGTATCTTTCCTGAATCGACTGGATGCTTTGACTGTGAAGGTGGTATTGTTTGCGGGTGAGCTGCTGCAGTTCGTTTACGTGAATCCAGCGGCCTGTTTGCTGGTGATGGGTTCTGGCTTGTTTCAAGCAGTCATTCCAAACTTTGGCTGAAATACGGTTACAGGAAAACAGTCTTTCTAAGTCTTTTTTGGAAGTCCGAAAGGTTGTTTTGTGAGTACGAATCACTGAATATCACCCCCCTTAATCCTTAATTGCTTTATATATTTCCATGATATCACAATTAAGGGAGCAAGGGAACATTAGTTCGTAATTGTTTGCTGTTTTTTTCGGCATTCATCTCCCACCTGTAGAGGATGGGAGTCTTCTGCCTCAGAATTGATAAATGTGTGTTTCTAACATGTCAGCCATAACGGAAATTATGATTTTGATTTTTTTAATAATGCCTTGCAAAGATGCAGAAAATATTTTATAATAAGCTTAACCTTAAAGTTAAGTTAACCAAAAGGTTAAGTGGGTGGTCTCAAAAGGTGCTTATTGAATACGAAAATGAATCAGTTCGAAAATTTTTTAATGACTTTGACTTGATGAAGAAAAAGATTGGAAACAATAGAGCCAGGGCAACAAAAAAGAGACTGAATCAATTGAAGGCAGCGATAAATTTTAGCATCTACTTGGCGACAGGACTTGGAAAACCTCACCCATTGTATGAAAACCTCAAAGGTTATTATGGAATTAATATTACTGGAAATGTGAGACTTATTGTGAAACCTGATGTTGAAAGCTTAGAACCAGAAATTTTGAAAGAATGCGATACTGTAATTATTAAGGGGGTGATGGATTATCATGGCAGAAAAAACGAATGGCTTATCCCGTGACTTTATTATTCATCCAGGAGAAACTTTAAGGGAAATGCTGGAAGATAGAAAAATGACTCAACGTGAGCTAGCAATAAGAACTGATGTGAAAGAGCCACATATTAGCGGTATCGTAAATTGTCAAAAGCCAATCTCTGTATCCTTTGCTAAAAAGCTAGAGTATGCATTGGGAGTTGATGCAAGCTTTTGGATTAATCTTCAGGCAAACTATGAAAAGGAACTAGCTGATTTTGATGAGATCAACCAGATATCAAACGAAGAATTTGAGATTTTGCAAAAACTTAAACATATCACTGATTACGCTAAGGATATCCATCTATTGAGCCCTGATGCCCAAGGTTCTATGCTTGTCATAGAGTGGCGAAAGCGGCTAAACGTCAGCAGCTTGGTACGAATTCCAGAAGTATCACAGGCTGGGGCATATCGCTTGGCTCTGGCAGATAATGTAGATCCATATGTTCTACTTACTTGGCTCAGAATATGCGATCTAATCACCAAAAATCAGCAGGTAAATCAAGAGATAAATATTGATAAACTTAAGAGCAAGCTGCACTCAATTCGAAAGCTTACTTTCGAAGATATGGATACGATTAATTTAAGATTGAAGGAGTATTTTGCTGATTGTGGGATTAAGTTTGCCATTGTCAAGCATTTTACTGGAGCACCAGTTCAAGGTGTCATAAATAAAAACCATGATGGCACACTTAATCTTATCATGACATTGAGACGCAAATTCGCAGATGTCTTTTGGTTTACACTTTTTCATGAAATCGGGCACATTCTTAATGGGGATATAGAAGATCAACTCATTGACTATGAGGATACAAAGAATAAATTAGAAGATCGAGCAAATGAGTTCGCAGCCAATATACTAATTGATCCAAAACAGTATGGGCTTTTCACGGAAGCTGGCGATTTTTCTTGGTCGTGTATTCAGCAGTTCTGCTCTAAAGAGAATATTCCTACCTACATCTTGATTGGCAGATTGCAGCGTGATAAGTATCTTGAATATCATCAATATGTTCACAAGAAAATCAAATATGAACTAGACAAAATTGAAAGAACAATAGATTAATATTTTAGTGAACCTCCCCCACCTCTAAACTGGAAGTGCAGGTGGGGGAGGTTCACATATTTCCATGATATCACAATTAAGGGAATAAGGGAACATTGGTTCGTAAACGTTTACTGTTTTTTTCGGCATTCATCTCCCACCTGTAGAGGATGGGAGTCTTCTGCCTCAGAATTGATAAAAAACTTCCACACTATCGTCTTCTAATTTTTCCATTACTTCAACTATTCTTTCATAACCTTTAAGTGTATATATGACAATATTAGATCGACCACAAACCTGTTATATTGAAGTTCTTGGTCGATCATCTTCTTCCTCCCTAATCCGCAACATTTCATCTACTAATTTGTCATGTTCCTTCAATATACCTGCGGCTGCCCTAACAGCACCTTTTGGTTTCACTCGTTTCGTCCTTTTAATAGTTATTTTATCATCTTAGCGAGAAGACCCCTTCCTCTAAGCAAAGCGAAGGAAGGGGATGAATCGCTTTTCTTTTAAAAAAACGCTAGACAAACATATGTTCTGTAATGTATAATATTACTATATAAGCTGCGTTCAGGAGGTGCATCTCAAGTGGAAAAGTGCTTTTTTTCAAACAGGATCTATAAAAAAGACTTGCCGCAAAAAGACGTCTCCGCTATTCAAGA
>SKNC01000101.1 GCA_007120745.1 Bacillota bacterium | reverse complement strand
CCATGGGATATGCAGCAGCCGATTTTACTTTCTCCTTTAAATCATAATCCTTCTCAAAATGCTCAGCCAATCTCTTTATTACCTCCGGCAGCACTCCCCCTTCATCTCCGGCCTTCATCATATGTACAAAGAGCGGAGGAAAAACTGCGGACTTTTTTTCAAAAGCTGTATAAAGGGCCCCTCCCTGTTCCACCTCCTGAATCACTTCTTCCAGCCCCATTTTCAAAGGCTGACTCTCCGTATTCTCTTTTAAAATGCGTAAAGACCTTATAATTGGCACTCCCGCAAAAAGCAGAGCCGCCAGCAGTCGGCAAAAAAACATCATATCCCGGGAGTTTACCTTCTTTTCATAATATCGAAAGTTTAAAAAACTATGTAACGGGCCACTTCCCTTTACTTTTACCTCCAGGACAATAAGTTCCCGGCTCCACAAATCAGCCAATACCTCGTTCCTGGACCTGGCAGCAATAATCCCCTTGTATGTCCTGCCCCGGCTGTCCTTAGCTTTATAACGAAATGAAAGCATGAAACCTTCCCCTTAATATTGATCTGTGTTTTAATTACGTCATAGTACAATTAATTATTTGATTACCAACCCAAACTACCTTGAAAAGTTACCCGAACCACCTCTGAAATACTGGTGATTCCTTCTGCTGCCCTTTTCATCCCCTCCTGCTGAAGGGTATTAATTTTATTTATTCTAATAAATTGTAGAATTTCATCTGGGGTAGGCCTCTCTAAAATAAGTTTCTTTAATTCTTCCGTTAAAAATAGAATTTCCTGTACAGCCGTGCGGCCTTTATATCCAATATTATTGCAGGAGGAACATCCTTTCCCCTTAAAAAATTCCGGAAGAATATCCGAATCACTGTATAATAAAAAAAGTTTCTTTTCCTCCTCTAAAGGCCTGTGTTCCTCCTTACAGTGAGGACAAATTAACCTGACCAGCCTCTGGGCAACGATTCCTACCACCGAGGATACCAAAAGATAATCCTCTACTCCCATGTCCAACAGGCGGCTAATGGCTCTGGCCGCATCATTGGTATGAAGGGTGGAAAAAACCAGGTGGCCGGTAAGGGCTGCCCGGGTGGCAATTTGAGCTGTTTCCAGGTCCCTGATTTCGCCAACCATGATAATATTAGGATCCTGCCGAAGTATTGTCCGCAGAGCCCGGGAAAAAGTTAACCCGGTTTTGAGGTTAACCTGTACCTGGTTGATTCCTTTTAAATGATACTCCACCGGGTCCTCTACGGTAACAATATTTTTTTCTTTTGAGTTCAAATAATTTAAAGTGGAGTAAAGGGTGGTACTTTTGCCGCATCCGGTAGGGCCGCAAACCAGAATCATTCCGCTGTTGGCCTTTATCATATTTTCAAATACCTTGAAATTCATTGGATTAAAGCCTAACTTGTCCAAAGGTACAACAATTTTTTCCCTGTTCAACAGGCGGAGCACAACCTTTTCCCCAAAAATAGTGGGAAGGGTAGATACCCTTAAATTTATTTTTTTATCCCCGGAAGTAAAAAGTATCCTTCCGTCTTGGGGCAGCCTCTTTTCCGAAATGTCCATGCTGGCCATAATCTTTATACGGGAGATGATCTGGGGCTGAATATTCTTTGGTGGGGAATATAGTTCCTGCAGTATCCCGTCCATTCTTAGCCTGACCCTGAGCCCATCCCCCTGGGGTTCCAGATGTATATCACTGGCTTCCTCCATAACAGCCCGCAGAATTATTGAATTTACCAACCGGACAATAGGTTCTTCCTCAACACTATCTTTTTGTCTGGGAATATTATCGCTGCCCATACCAGGAAGATGGTAAAGGTTTTCACTTTCTTTTACCTTCTCTAGAGATTCCTTGATACCAAAATATTGTTCAATTAAATTGCAGATAGAGGCTTCCCCGGCAATAACCGGCCGAACATCACATCCGGTAAAAAGGGCCGCGCTGTCAATTGCCTCAATATTCATGGGATCTACCATGGCCAGGGTCAGCCGCTTACCTTCTTTTTTTATGGGGATAACCCGGTAGCGGCGGGCCAGTTCAAGAGGTATGGAGGTGGCCACTTCTGGGTCAATCTCTACTCTACTGAGATTCATATGGGGAATATCCAGGTGTTTTCCCAAAAGCTTAATCAGCTGCAGCTCCGATATAAAACCATAATCAATTAAGATACTACCCAAAGGTTTTTTTATTTTTGCTTCTTTTTGAACCGTTAAAACATGCTGAAGCTGTTCTTTCGTAATCAGCCCTGCTTCCAGGGCCAGATCTCCCATCCTCATTTTCCGGGGGCGCAGCATAAGTTCTCCTCTGTTAATATTTAGTCTTTTCGCCTATTTTACTCAATTTTTAAATATTATCCGACTATGTTAGTTTATTGCTGTCAATAACTGCTGCAGAAAAAATAAATTGTTAAGGTTAGAGAAAGCGCCCGCTTCTAAACGGGCACCTAAATATATTTGTTCAAATTATTGATTTTTATTATTCATCTTCTTCATCTTCAATTTCAATGGTTATTGTTCCGTCCTCTTCAATGTTTACGACAAATTCTCCGGTCCCCAGTGGATTCTCCGGCCAGGATTCCAGGTATGGATTCAAATGATTAGTGTCTTTTGTTATTGGATCATCAACAGGTCCATTTTCCGCAAAGTACATGGCAGCGGCACCTTTCAATATCCTTTCATTTGCCTCATAGGCCGACTCCCGGGCGCCGGCGGTTACGGAATTGTATATGGGCACCGCAATAGCCACCAGGATGCCGATGATAACGATTACCACCATCAATTCCACCAGGGTGAAGCCCTTTTCATTGCCACAGGGCTTATGTAATACTTTCAACATATTTTTCACCTCCTT
>SKNC01000134.1 GCA_007120745.1 Bacillota bacterium | reverse complement strand
TTACGCCCTGTTCGGAGATGACACCATCTGGGCCTACAGTGCATATGCATATGATGAACTAGAGAAACGTGGAGAGGAAGTCCCCGGTGTAGTGTATCATAACAATAAAGTGGATGGTAACAACTCTAACGCTTGGGGTTGGACCAACTTTATTAATGATGTAGGCACCTTTGAATTTTACCTCTTTGCCGGAGCCGGCCAGAACGACACCGAAAGAGGCACAAATGTTGGGAAACTAACCGTGGTTGTAGAATGGTGTCAGGTCGAAGGAGCATACTTTGCAACTGTCAACTATGACGTTCCAGCATATATCCTTGCAGAATATCACCTGTGGGTAGGCGATACACCTCTTCCAATGGTTCAGAGAGGAAATAGAGAAGTTCCTACTGCTGCACCCGGCCAGTTCCCATATGGTGATGGCGCAAGGGTTCAAGTATGTATTGGAGAAGATCTCGGTTTCTATGTTGCTGCTCATGGTGTAGTTCGTATGCCTTATACACCAGACCTTTAAAAAGCACATAAGGCCTCTTCAGTACAATCAAAGTATCACCACATAGCAGATCAATATAATACTGCTAAAAGTCAAATCCCCGGGATGTATTTTGAAATCCCGGGGATTTCTATAAAACTTGACCTGCATTGTTTTAACCATGCCGTGGAAATCCATTAGGAAAATTGTTGATTGGCAAAGGTATTTTCGGATAAAAAAATACTGACAGAATAACTGATATGTCCTAAATGCGGCATTAGTGCAGTGTCTGTATTAGATCAGTTTACTAGTTTCAAAAGAAAAACAAAGAAATATTTTAATTTTAAATAATTTACATTTATAGGAAAGCTATATTATCAGAAAACCCCTGATTCTCAGGGGTTTTCTTAGTAGATGAATATTTGGCGAAACTCTATTCATTAAACAGTAGAACCAGAAGTTTCACTTGCTTTGTTCAACTGGTTTCTATAATCATTTTTTTGCTGCCTGTTTTCCTGTAATTGTTTATTTTCATTTCTCTGCAGTCTTTTTTGTTCCATTTTTGGCTCACATTCCTTTTCGCAAGGGACTTCACATTCTTGCCGCCTCAGCTGCTTTTGTTCCTGCACTTGCTCTTGCACTTGGTTCTGCTCTTCTTTTTGTAATTCCTGCTGTTCATTAGCCTCTACTTTTTGTGGTTCATTTGCTGCGATTCCTGCAAAAGCTGCTGAAGCAAGGGAAAGCACTAAAATTGAAACCAGAGTAATTATTAATAACCTCTTTTTGTTCTTCAATTATCTCACCTCCTTCGGAATAAATTCTTATCACACTGCTCTAATCGTATTCTATCCTGTCCATCTCAAGAACTTTATAAGGAAATGTGGAGATTTTGTTAAGATGGTTTTCTTTATGTTAGATAGCCCATGGCGGCTGGTATTGTTTTTTTCTTCCAAACAGTAGTTTAAGAAGTATGTATTTATATTAAAATCATTTAAAATAAAAAGGAAATATATGTGAAGCAAAGAATATTTCTAATCAAGAATGCCACTCAACCAGGTGGTATTTTTTCAATAAAATAAGTTGTTTTGTTTTTGCAGTGAAACATAGAAGGAGGCACCTTTATATGAAAAAGCATTGTTTATGTTTATTTATTTTTCTTTTAATGGCTTTTTTTCTATCAGCCTGTGCAGCGCCTGATGATTCCACTCAGGTTTCACCACTGGATGATGACACAAGAGAAGTGCCCATAGAAGATCCAAACGGTAATGATAATGGAGTTTCTAGCGGTTTATTTCCTGAGGCCAGCCAGGTGGAAAATCGCTTCACTTTGGAGGAGGCTTTTCCTGGTGTTACCTTTGACCGACCTTTGGATTTACAAAATGCCGGTGACGGCAGCGGCCGCATTTTTGTAGTTGAACAGGGAGGAAAAATTTATGTTCTTGATGGTCCCGACAGCAGAGAGAAAGAACTTTTTCTGGATATCCAGGGAATGGTTGATGACAGCGGTTTTGAAATGGGTTTGTTGGGACTGGCATTTCACCCGGAATTTGCTGAAAACGGATATTTCTTTGTTAACTACACAGATAGCAGCGGTACAGTGGTGGATCTTTTTACTGCTTCCGGAAACCAGGTGGACCTGGATAGCAGGGTAACCATACTCACTTTCACCCAGCCATACAGCAACCATAATGCTGGACAGCTGGCATTTGGACCCGATGGTTACTTGTATATTGCTACCGGGGACGGGGGCAGCGGCGGAGACCCCCAGGGCCACGGCCAGAACCGGCAGACCTTTCATGGTAATATCCTGCGTATTGATGTGAATGACCAGGGACCCCGGGGGAACTATGTTATTCCTCCTGACAACCCGTTTGTAGGGAATGATGAAGGATACCTGGAAGAAATCTACGCCTACGGCCTGCGAAATCCCTGGAGATTTAGTTTTGACCCTGAAACTGGCCGGCTTTGGGCTGCAGATGTGGGGGAGAGAACGGTAGAAGAAATCAATATCATAGAAAAAGGCAAAAACTATGGATGGAATATTATGGAGGGAAGCCTTTGCTTTAACCCACCCACTGGCTGTGATCCTTCGGGCCTTGAACTGCCTGTCTATGAATACCGGCATCCATTAGGCCGCTCTATCACCGGGGGCTATGTCTATCACGGGACAGAGCTGCCGCTGCTGAAGGGTGCGTATATCTATGGGGACTATGTAACAGGTCTTATCTGGGGACTCTGGTATCACGAAGAGTATGAACCGGTAAACTATACCCTTACGGATACCGACCTCAATATCAGTTCCTTCGGCATTGATGAAGACAACGAGCTGTATTTAACCGCTTTTGATGGCAGAATTTATCGGCTTAGATTAAGATAGTGATAATTACAAAGGCAGATTATAT
>SKNC01000022.1 GCA_007120745.1 Bacillota bacterium | reverse complement strand
CTTTCTAATATTTCTTTGTCATCTTCAAGGACAATCCCCATACCGGGAATAAATTGCAGTGCCTGTTTTACCCTTGCCCAGGCTTCATTGGGTCCAACTATGGCTGTGCTCAGGACAGTCAGCAATAACAGGGATGCTGCAATAGTTCCCCAAATGTTTCTTATGGTTTTAGGTTTTTTAGGCTTATAAGGACTGACTGCAATCTTTTTATATGTTTTTTGTTTGATATTATCTATAGTTTTCTTGGGAATTTCAGGCTTATTATTGGGATCAATATTTTCTATTATAGGTATCATTTCTTCTTCTTTAAGTGAATCTATTATATTAAATAATTTATCCTCTTCTCTCATGAAAATGACCTCCCTTCATTGGAAAACTCTTTTTTCAATAATTTCCTTATTCTCCAGAGACGGTTATCTACTGCTTTCCTGGTTAAACTGAAACAAGCAGCAATATCTTCAATTTCTTCATAAAAAAAATAACGACGATAAAATATTTGGCGATCTGTTTCACCCAGGTTGTCTATCACAGTCATGATCTGTTTTATTTCCTCTTTAAGAATTACTTTGTTCTCTACCTGCTCCTCAGATACTAATTCTATCTCTTTCCCTTTACTTAAATTTTTCTCTTTATATATTTTTCTGCGGTAATCCAGGGCTTTATATTTGGCTACAATGAACAGCCAGGTTTTGATTGTTCCCTTGTTGGGGTTATACTTATGGCTGTTTTCCCAGGCAGTCACAAATACATCACTTACACATTCTTCTATATCTTCATTACAGCCGATATCTTTTAATATCCTGTAAGTAAGACTGTAAATATTTTTGTTATAGGTATCCAAAAGATATTCCAAAGCTTGGGGGTTTTTCTTTTGGAGCTGTTTTATAACATTTTCTGCAGTAATTTTCATCTAGTGACTCCTTTCCTTCAGCCTTATAGCCCACTCCTTAAACTAACTCTGTTACAACTGAAGTTAACTTCTTATTTATTACTACGTTAAATAAATAAGAAATCTCCCAACAAACGTAAAAAAATAACCAGCTTCCCCGGAAAATGATAACCCAGGCAGCTGAAATTTATTACAGCAAATTTAAGCAAATGCCCGGACATTCAGGCCCTTGCCTTCGGCAATTTCCAGAATGTCCTAAATGGGGTCAGTCCCCCACCAATTTACTCGAGTAATGTTTTTTCTTTTGTTGTTTTTCACCTATTTTTGTGTTACACTTATTTACGTGGAGGTGGTTTTTATGAGGTATCAAAACATTACTCTTTCCATACCTAAAGATGTGCTTAAAAAAATAAAACACATTGCTGTGGAAAAGAATACTTCTGTTTCCGGGCTATTGACCCAACAATTACTAGAAATTGCTGCCAAAGACGATAATTATAAAAGAGCAAAAGCTAACCAGCTGCATTTTTTAAAAAAAGGGTTTGACTTGGGGATAGAGGAAAAAATAACCTGGAAAAGAGACGAATTATATGACCGCTGATATTACTGACACAAAAGAATTTGTGGATACAAATATATTTGTCTATGCTTATAATAAAACAAATAAAAAGAAACAAACTGCTGCAAGAGAACTTTTGATTCGTCTTTGGGAAACCCGTAATGGCTGCTTAAGTATCCAGGTAATGCAGGAGTTTTACGTTACTGTGGCCCAAAAAATAAAGAGCCCGTTGTCAATAGAGACCGCCTCACAGATTATCGTTGATTTCAGCAATTGGCAGCATCATGTTCCTGAATATAATGATGTTTTAGAAGCCGTTAAAATACACCAAAGAAATAACATCTCTTTTTGGGACGCAATGATAATTAACAGTGCCAAACAGATGAAATGTGAGATTATCTGGACCGAAGACTTGAATCATAATCAACTATACGAAGGAGTAAAGGTTTTAAATCCATTTATTTAGCCTGTCCCATGGCCACCATCTTTTTTCAGGATATCAGATAACATTTTCATGAGAGCTAACCAGCCCACTCTACTATTTTCTTCCACTGCTCCTGGCTGACAGGCACTACAGAAAGGCGGGGTTGACGCACCAGCTCCCAATCGGGGAATAACTGGCTTTGCTTAATCTGCTGCAGCGTAACCGGATGGTTTAAGCTTTCATGGGGGACCAGGTCAATCACCAGGCGGCGGGGGTCAGTTACTGACGGATCCTGGTACGGCATTGAGTCTACACGGGCTATTCCTTTTATGGCCCGCACTTTTCCGGTATGATATATGAAAGCAAAATCATTCATCTTCATCTGGGAAAGCTGTTTTAAGGCAGCTGATGATTTCACCCCATCCCAAACAACTTTTTTCTCCTGCAGCATATCCTCCCAGGAATAGTCTTCCGGTTCTGTTTTAAGAAGCCAATAAGACTGCATCTTGACACCTCTTCTTTTTTAAAATCACTAAATACTAATTAAACGAAACCTTAAAGGACTGACTTTAAGACGAAGAAACCATTTTTTAATTGGACAAATTTTCTTGAAAATCAAGTAGATTAAGTAAAAAATCCTTTTTATTATTGTAAAAAGGATGTGATGTGATACATATCAAAAAATTTGAAAATTTATTAAATAAAATAATTGAATTAATGGGCTTGGGTTACTACCAAATCGCACTTTATTCTTTTATTTTTTCTTCAATTGTCTTTATTCTTAATTCATGATCATTGAGGCGATAATCTTGTATGTCAGACTTTTCGAATAAAGCACTGACTTTTGTGGTTGAATCATTTTCCATCCTTAAGACAATTCGCTCCAGTCTCTCTTGATTTTGCCCAAAACTATCTAGCTTTTCATTAAATCTTTCCATCATTTTTAGCATGACTTTAAAATCACACTCCAAATTACACTGTCTATTATCCAGGTCATCAATTTTCCTTT
>SKNC01000132.1 GCA_007120745.1 Bacillota bacterium | reverse complement strand
GAAAGGATGTGGGATCATTGTCAGAAGAGAAGGTGCTTATCCTTGACTTCGGGGCACAGTATACCCAGTTAATCGCCCGAAGAATCAGAGAGGAAAAAGTGTACTGTGAAATTCTACCTTATAACGTTTCCATGGAAAAAATTCAGGAAATGAACCCCGGAGCCCTGATCCTTTCCGGGGGGTCAGGAAGCGTGTATGAGGAAGGAGCGCCCTTCTGCCATGAAGAAGTGCTTGACTTAAACCTGCCGATTCTTGGTATATGTTACGGCATGCAGCTGATGGCAAAAGTGCTGGGGGGAGAGGTAACTCCAGCAGAGCGGGCAGAATTCGGAAAAACCACCCTTACGCTGAAAACCAGAGATGACTTGTTTCAGGGAGTGCCTGAAACAATTATCTGCTGGATGAGTCACGGGGACTATGTTACTGCTCCTCCACCGGGTTACGAAGTAACTGCCAGCACAGAAAATTCTCCGGCAGCTGCCATGAGCCGTCCTGATGGAAAGAGATACGCGGTCCAGTTTCATCCCGAGGTGGTTCACACCCAGTATGGAAAAGAAATTCTACAAAATTTCCTTTTTAAAATCTGCGGGTTTCAGGGAACCTGGGATATGGAATCCTATGTGAAGCGGTCTGTTGAGGAAATCAAAAATAAAGTGGGGCCGGAGGAAAAAGTGGTATGCGGCTTGAGCGGTGGGGTGGATTCATCGGTAGCTGCCCTGCTGGTTCATAAAGCTATTGGAGACAGGCTGGAATGTATTTTCGTAGATCACGGCCTGCTGCGCAAAAATGAAGCGGAAGAGGTTATGAAGACCTTTGCGGATAAATTTCATATGAACGTGACAATGGTGGATGCCCGGGAGAGGTTTCTCACCCGGTTGAAAGGGGTAACTGATCCCGAGGCAAAAAGAAAAATTATTGGCAACGAATTTATTTATGTTTTCGAGGAAGAAGCGTCTAAATTTGGGAAAATAGATTACCTGGTTCAGGGAACTCTCTATCCCGATGTGGTGGAAAGCGGCACTGCTACGGCGGCGGTAATTAAATCCCACCACAATGTAGGGGGACTGCCTGAAAACATGCGGTTAAAACTGATTGAACCACTGGACCAGCTTTTTAAGGACGAGGTGCGGCTGGTGGCACAGGAATTGGGGATGCCCGATGAAATAACCTGGCGGCAGCCTTTTCCCGGCCCCGGGCTGGCGGTCAGGTGCCTGGGAGAAGTTACAGAGGAAAAACTGCAGGTGCTGCAGGAAGCAGATGCCATTGTGCGGGAGGAAATCGCCCGGTTTGGGTTGGACCGGGAAATCTGGCAGTATTTTGCGGTGCTCCCCAATATCAGGAGTGTTGGGGTTATGGGGGATAAACGAACCTATCACCATACCGTGGCCATGAGAGCAGTTCACAGCCACGACGGCATGACTGCGGACTGGGTAAGAATCCCCTATGAGGTGCTGGAAAGGATTTCGTACCGCATTGTTAACGAAGTTCCTCAGGCCAACCGGTTTGTTTATGACATGACGGCAAAGCCGCCGTCTACTATTGAATGGGAATAATAACCATATCAGGATGTTTTTTAATAGATGGTAGTTTATGGATTTAAAAAGATTAAATTTTAAAAGTCATTCCACAGTTATGGAGCAGCTGGAGTAGAATCATGAAATTTTTCAATAAATAGTAATGGAGGTTCGAAAAAATGGAAAAAACGCTGGTGAGTATAGTTATGGGAAGTGATTCAGACCTGCCGGTGATGAAGGAATGTGCGCAGGTATTAGAAGAACTGGAGATTGGTTTTGAGATGATAATCTCTTCGGCCCACCGGGTTCCGGAGAAAACCGCGGATTATGCACGAAAAGCGGCTGAGCGGGGAGTGGAAGTCATAATCGCAGGAGCCGGCGGAGCGGCCCACCTTCCCGGGGTAGTAGCAGCCATGACTCCACTGCCGGTAATTGGCATCCCTGTGTATACCTCTTCCCTGGGGGGAGTGGATTCCCTCTACTCTATCGTTCAGATGCCTGCAGGGATTCCCGTGGCTACAGTGGCCATAAATGGGGCAAGAAATGCAGGTATTTTAGCTGCCCAAATTCTGGGAAACAAATATCCGGAAATTAGAGAAAAGGTGGTTTCCTTTAAGGAGGATCTGGCGGGTAAGGTGAACAAAAAAGATGAGCTGTTTCAGGAGCTGGGCCACAAAGAATACCTGCGCAGATTTTTCAGCAAACATTAATACAAAAATTGCATTGGGAAATTCTAGAAACTTATAAAGAGCAGGAAGGGCGGATTAAAATATGATAGAACGTTATACCCGGCCTGGGATGGGGAAAATCTGGACCCTGGAGAATAAGTTTAAAAAATGGCTGGAGATAGAAATACTGGCCTGTGAGGCCTGGGCCCGCCTGGGGGTTATTCCCGAGGAGGCCGCCCGGCAGATTCGGGAAAAGGCCGGTTTTTCCGTGGACAGGATCTTAGAAATTGAGCAGGTAACGCGACATGATGTGGTGGCTTTTACCCGTTCCGTGGCGGAGACCCTGGGGGAAGAATCGAAATACGTTCATTACGGCCTTACTTCTTCTGACGTGGTGGATACTGCCATGTGTGCCCTGATGAAAGAAGCGGCGGAATTGATTATCGAAGATATTAAAGAGTTTATTGCGGTTTTGAGGGAAAAGGCAGTTCAGTATAAAGATACGGTCATGGTAGGACGAACCCACGGTGTACATGCCGAACCCACCACCTTCGGGTTGAAGCTGGCCCTTTGGGCGGCGGAGATGGAGAGAAATCTGAGCCGAATGGAACAGGCAAGGGAAACCATCAGTGTAGGGAAGTTGTCCGGTGCGGTGGGAACCTATGCGCATATCGACCCCTTTGTGGAGGAATATGTATGCCGGCAGATGGGCCTGGAGCCTGCGGCAATTTCCACTCAAATTATCCAGAGAGACCGCCACGGGGAATATATGACGGTGTTGGGAATCATCGCCGGCACCATGGATAAAATTGCCACTGAAATCAGGGGCCTTCAGAAGTCGGAAACCCGGGAGTTGGAAGAGCCCTTTTATAAAGGACAGACCGGCTCCTCTGCCATGCCTCACAAGAGAAATCCTGTTTCCTGTGAACAGGTTACCGGTCTCTGTCGAATCGTCAAAAGCAGCGCTATCACTGCCCTGGAAAATATCACCCTCTGGCACGAAAGGGATATCTCCCATTCTTCTGCGGAAAGGGTGATTGTTCCCGACAGCACCATCCTGGTGGACTACCTTCTAAAACAGCTTACCCGAATCATCCGGGATCTGCACGTTTATCCTGAAAATATGCTGAGAAATATGGAAAGGACCTATGGATTGATTTATTCCCAGAGGGTGCTGTTAAAACTGGTGGAAAAAGGGCTGCTCAGGGAAAAGGCCTATGAAATTGTGCAGACCAGGGCCATGGAAGCCTGGGGAAAAGGGGTTTCTTTCCGAAAACTTTTGGAAGAAGTACCGGAGGTTCAAGAGTATCTAAGCTCTGGTGACCTGGATTCCTGCTTTGACCCCCGGGAACAGCTGAAAAGGGTGGATGTGATTTTTAAGCGATTGGACCTTCTTTAAAAACACTTTTTGAGAAATTAATGTTGTAGAGAAAAGGAATTATCCAGGGCTTTGTCCAACTACTAAAAGTGGAAGTCTAAAACATTCTTCCCCGGGAAGAAATCCAGGAGATGGAGAGGTGCCATGTAATGCCGGAGCGGCTTTTACAGGTAGAATGTGATAAGTTTAAGGAGGAATGCGGGGTCTTTGGTATTTATGCCCCGGGACATAATGTGGCTCAAATTACCCATTATGCACTGTATGCGCTGCAGCATCGGGGGCAGGAAAGTGCCGGGATTGCTGTTTCTAATGGAAACAAAGTGGATATTGAAAAGGGTATGGGACTGGTTTCCGAAGTATTAAACGGCAGGAAGACCCGGAGACTGAAAGGCCACCTGGCCGTGGGGCATGTCCGTTATTCCACCATGGGCTCCAGTTCGCTGGTTAATGCCCAGCCTCTTCTGATTCGGTACAGCCGGGGCAGCCTGGCCATAAGCCATAATGGCAACCTGGTCAACGGCCGGCAGATTAGGGAGCAGCTGGAGCAGGCGGGGTCTATCTTTCAGACCAGCACGGACAGTGAAATTGTTGCCCACCTGATTGCCCGCCTGGGAGGAGATCTCATTGAAGATACTATATCCCAGGCCGTAACCCATCTTCAGGGGGCCTACACTTTTGTGATGATGACCGATGATAAACTTATCGGAATTCGGGATCCCTATGGAATACGCCCTCTTTCCCTGGGGCTTTTGGACGGCTGTTATGTGCTGGCCTCGGAAACCTGTGCCTTTGATACCATAGGAGCTGAATTCATTCGGGATATAAACCCCGGAGAGATGGTTGTTATTGATGAAAAAGGGTTGCATACCCGGAGGTTTGCTGCGGAAATGCCTCTGGCTCTTTGTATATTTGAGTTCATTTATTTTGCCCGGCCGGACAGCAACATTCACGGGCGCAATGTGCATCTGGCCAGAAGAGAGTTGGGAAAACAGCTGGCCAGGGAATGTCCTGTGGAGGCGGATATCGTAACTGGGGTACCGGACTCCAGCATCTCCGCAGCTTCCGGGGTGGCGGAAGAAATGGGGCTGCCTTACGAGATGGGCCTCATCAAAAACCGGTATATTGGCAGGACATTTATCCAACCCAGCCAGGAGATAAGGGACCTGGGGGTAAAGCTGAAGCTGAATGCTGTAAAAAAAGTCGTAGAGGGAAAAAGAATTATTATGGTGGACGATTCCATCGTGCGGGGAACCACCTCCAAACAGATTGTACAGATGCTGAGAAATGCCGGAGCCACCGAAGTCCACGTCAGGATAAGTTCACCGCCGGTAGTTTCCTCCTGTTATTATGGGATTGATACATCCTCTACCAAGGAACTGCTGGGGGCATATAAGAGTATAGAGGAAATAAAAAATATTATCAAGGCAGATTCCCTGGGTTACTTGAGCATTGACGGCATGGTGTCCTCCGTGGGACTGCCGGTGGAGGGCTTCTGTAAAGCATGTTTTGATAAGCAGTATATAGTAGAACCTACCCGGGGAATAAAAAAAGAAGTATTTGAATCTATGAAAAGGTGATTCCATGAGTGAAGAAATGGATTACAAAAAAGCAGGAGTGGATATTGACGCTGCCAACCAGGCAGTGGATAAAATAAAAGGATGGGTGCAGAAGACCTACCGGAAAGAGGTCCTTACGGATATCGGTGGCTTTGGAGGATTATTTGCCCTGGATGTGGAAAAATATAGAGAACCAGTCCTGGTATCCGGAACAGATGGAGTGGGCACAAAACTCAAAGCTGCTTTTTTGATGGACCGGCACGGGACCGTGGGCATTGATTTAGTAGCCATGTGTGTAAATGATATCGCTGTTTTAGGGGCGGAGCCCTTGTTTTTTCTGGATTACCTGGCCGTGGGAAAATTAGAACCGGATCAGGCAGCTCAGATTGTGCAGGGTATTGCCCGGGGCTGCCGCCAGGCGGGTTGTGCCCTCATCGGGGGTGAAACCGCGGAAATGCCGGGATTTTATAGTCCAGGAGAATATGACCTGGCTGGTTTTGCCGTAGGAGTGGTAGACAGGGAGAAAATAATTGACGGCAGCCGGGTTTCCCCGGGGGATAAAATTATCGGAATTGAATCTTCCGGACTGCACAGCAACGGCTACTCACTGGTAAGAAAGGTGCTGCTGGAGGAAAAGGAGCACCGAATTAAGGAGTATATCCCCCGGTTGAACTGCATCCTAGGAGAAGAACTGTTAAAATCGACTACCATTTACACTGAATTAGTCCTGGAAATTTTAAAAAAGCATACCGTAAACGGTATGGTTCATATCACCGGAGGAGGTTTCTATGAGAATATCCCTCGGGTGCTCCCTATGGGAACTGGTGCAGTAATAAACAGGGGCTGGAACGTTCCTGAAATTTTTTCCATGATTCAAGAGGAAGGCGGTATAAAACCCAGGGAAATGTTTAGAACCTTCAATATGGGAATTGGTTTTATGCTGATGGTGCCTGCCCGGGAGGAAAAAGAAATATTAGAGACGATCTCCAGGGGCGGAAAACAGGGCTGGTCCCTGGGTGAAGTGGTTTCCGGGGAGGGTGTTGAAATTTCTAAGGAAATTTTATCATGAAAAAGTAACAGGTTTGATTTATGGTAAGGCATACTTTTTCGTAGGAAAGCCTGCTATGAAAGAAGCCCTGTTGGATGAACTTTGTTCAGAAAAATTATACATTATTGGGTTGATGCTCGTCTCAAGAGTAGAGAACGTTGGGGCGGGAAACAATACATAAAAATAAAAGTCTGCCTCTAACTATAGAAGCAGCCATCTTTATGAAGGAAGGAAGTGGTAATGATGAGCACCAAGTATGCACTAATCAGCGTTTCTGACAAATCAGGAGTGGTAGAGTTTGCCCGGTCTTTGGCGGAACTGGGTTTTGAAATCCTTTCCACCGGGGGGACCAAGAAATCTCTGGAGGAGGCGGGAGTTCCGGTAAAGTCAGTTTCTGAGGTTACCGGTTTTCCGGAAATACTGGAGGGAAGGCTTAAAACCCTGCATCCAAAAATTCACGGGGGAATCCTGGGTCGGAGAGGAGAAGAGCTTCATCAAAAACAGATGGCGGAACACGACATTTCCCCCATTGATCTGGTAGTGGTGAACCTTTATCCCTTTGCACAAACCATAGCCAAAGAAGGAGTTACCCTGGAGGATGCCATTGAGAACATCGATATCGGCGGGCCCACCATGGTGCGTTCCGCCGCAAAAAACTATCAGGATGTAGCCGTGGTGGTTAATCCCGCCCGGTACCAGGAAATCATAGACGAAATGAAGGAAAAGGGTTCCCTTAGTTCCGAAACCCGCTTTAAACTGGCGGTAGAAGCCTTTACTCATACTGCGGAATACGATGCGGTAATCAGCGGATATCTTTCAGGCCTGGTTCCGGGCCAGGAAAAATTCAGGGACACCTTATTTTTAAATTACAAGAAGGTACAGGAACTGCGATATGGAGAAAATCCTCAGCAGCAGGCGGTTTTTTACCGGGAAGCCAATCCCGTTCCTTCTTCCATTGCTTTTGCCCGCCAGCACCAGGGCAAGGAGCTTTCCTTTAACAACATAAACGATACAAATGCAGCCTGGGAACTGGTGCAGGAGTACTCGGAGCCCACCATCGTTGCGGTTAAGCATGCCAATCCCTGCGGCGTAGGCACAGCGGCAGAGCAGCACGATGCTTATATGAAAGCCTATGATTCTGACCCGGTTTCCATTTTCGGAGGTATTATTGCTGCCAATACCCGGGTGGACAAAAAGACCGCAGAGGAGATTTTAAAAATATTTATTGAAGTCATTATTGCTCCGGAGTATGACCCTGAAGCCCTGGAAGCGTTTCAATCGAAAAAGGATATCCGGGTGCTGCAGGCCACATTGGTTTCCCAGGACCGGGAGGTTAGCGATTACAAAAAAGTATCCGGTGGGCTTCTGGTCCAGGATTTGGACATCGTGCCCCTTGATGCCGCCGACTGGCAGGTTGTCACCAAAAGAAAGCCTACGGACAGCGAACTGAAAGACCTGGTTTTCGGCATGAAGGTAGTCAAGCACGTGAAGTCCAATGCTATTGTCCTGGCAAAAGGACTGCAGACCATTGGAGTGGGTGCCGGTCAAATGAACCGGGTGGGAGCAGCACGAATTGCTATTGAGCAGGCAGGAGATAAAGCCAAGGGAAGCGCCCTGGCGTCAGATGCTTTCTTCCCCTTCCCGGATACCGTGGAAGAAGCGGCCAGAGCAGGAGTTACAGCCCTGGTTCAGCCCGGTGGGTCTTTAAAAGATAAAGAAGCTATCGAGACGGCGGATTCTTATGGAATGACCATGCTCTTTACGGGCAGAAGATATTTTAAACACTAAGGAGGGGTCCTTTTGCGCATATTAGTGGTTGGCGGCGGCGGAAGAGAACACACCCTGGTGTGGAAGCTGAAGCAGAGTCCCCTGGTGGAAAAAATATATTGTGCTCCAGGCAACGCCGGAATTGCCGAAGATGCGGAATGCGTTCCCATACCTGTAGAGGACCTGCAGGGACTGGCGGATTTTGCGGAGAAACAAAACATTGACTTGACCATAGTGGGCCCGGAAGACCCACTGGCCAGAGGTATTGTGGACCTTTTCCAGAAAAAAGGCTTGAAGATTTTTGGCCCCAACAAGAAGGCGGCTCAGCTGGAGGGGAGCAAGGTATTTGCCAAGGATTTAATGGTTAAATATAATATTCCTACCGCAGAGTACAGAACCTTTACTTCCCCCCAGGAGGCGGAACAATACATCAAAGAGGTGGGAACCCCTGTTGTGGTAAAGGCAGAAGGGCTGGCCGCCGGTAAGGGAGTCATCGTCTGTGAAGAGGAGGAAGAAGCTCTTCTGGCCGTGAAAAAAATTATGATTGATCGGGTCTTCGGGGATGCCGGGAACCGGTTAATTGTGGAGGAATGCCTGCGGGGAGAAGAGGCCTCTATCCTGGCATTCACCGACGGAGAAAGCATACTGGCCATGGTTTCCTCCCAGGACCACAAACCGATTTTTGACGGGGACAGGGGGCCTAACACCGGGGGAATGGGGGCATATGCCCCGGCTCCGCTGGTTACGCCGGAAATTTCCCGGTTTGTGGAGGAAAAAATATTGATCCCCGCAGTACAGGGCTTAAAAGTCGAGGGATGCTCTTATTCGGGGGTAATCTATGCGGGGCTGATGTTCACCGAGAAGGGCCCGAAGGTGCTGGAGTTCAACTGCCGCTTTGGGGACCCCGAGGCCCAGGTGGTTATTCCTTTATTAGAATCAGACCTGGTTCCCATACTGCAGGCGGTAGTAGAAGGCCGGCTTTCCCAGGTCAAGGCCCAGTGGCATGAAGGGTATGCCGTATGCGTGGTTATGGCCTCCGGGGGTTACCCCGGTTCTTACCAGAAAGGAATGCCCATCCAGGGGCTGGAGAAACAAAAAGGCAAAGATAACCTTGTGGTCTTTCACGCAGGAACCAACGTCCAGGAGGGCAAAATTGTTACCAACGGCGGTCGGGTTCTTGGGGTGACCGGCTGGTCTCAAAGCCTGCCGGAGACATTACGGATCGTTTACGAAGCCGTGGAATCCATAGAGTTCCAGGGCGTGCAGTACCGAAAGGATATCGGACAGAAAGCCCTGAAATTTTTTGAATAGACTTTTACAAAGCAAAAATGCTGCACCAGCAGATTTATTGAATCGAACAATTAGATAAAACCTTTTATAAACCCCTTTTCAGCGGGGTTTTATTTTACAGAAATAAAAAACTTTAATGCTGGAGGCAGAGCAGTTTATCGCTTTAAAGCAAAGAATAAGCAGGAATTCTGAAAAGACTAAAGAATAATAACGTAAGAATGAAAATTTACCCGAGGGTAAACCGGGGTGATCCTTATGCTTAACTCTAATTTAAAAGATAAATATATGGACCAGCTGTTTAAAGCCATTCTTTCTCTGGAAAACATTGAAGAATGTTATAAGTTTTTTGAAGACCTCTGCACTATAAATGAATTGAAGTCCCTGGTTCAGAGGCTGGAGGTGGCTAAAATGCTGCAGGAGGGCTATACCTATAATCAAATAGAAAAAGAAACCGGGGCCAGCACAGCCACCATCAGCCGGGTAAAGCGCTACTTATTTTATGGAAGCGGTGGGTATAACATTGTTCTGCAGCGCTTAAAGACAGAAGAAGAGCAGCCAAATTATTAGGAGGCCAATAATACCTGGTCTCCTGTCAAATCGTTTGAATTTGATGCTTTGTAACTTTGTTACTGTGTTACTGTGTAACATGTTCTGTTCACTGTTCAGAGGAGAAGTGCCGGGAAAAAACCGGAATCTCTGAACTATTTTATTTTTTGCAGACTTACCCGTTGGCACCGCTCAACCGGGGACGGTTCTCAACTGTCGCAAAAAATGCGAGAAATGAGTTATGGTATATATCATTTTTAAAAAGGGGATTTTTATGGGTTTTGAAGTGTATACGGAGGAAATTTTAAAGGGGTTAAATGAAAAGCAGAGGGAAGCGGTAACCACCACGGAGGGTCCCCTGCTTATTTTGGCTGGAGCCGGCAGCGGAAAGACCAGGGTGCTGACTCACCGCATTGCATACCTGTTGATGACAGGAAGGTGCGGTCCCGCACAGGTGATGGCCCTGACTTTTACCAACAAGGCGGCGGAAGAAATGAAAGACAGGGTCAGCGGGCTTTTAAAGAACAGCCCCGGGATTTGGGTGTCAACCTTTCATGCCGCGGCTGCCAGGATTCTTCGGGGAGCCATAAACCACCTGGGCTATGAGAGCAGCTTTGTGATTTTTGATACCCAGGACCAGCTGAATGTTATTAAAGAATGTTTGAAAGAACTGAACCTGGATTCCCAGCAGTATCAACCCCGTAAAATTTTGGGAATCATAAGCAAGGCGAAAAACGACCTGTTGGATGAAGACCAGTACGAGCAGCAGTCTGAAGATTTCTATTCCCGCAAAGTCAGCGATATTTATTGCCTGTACCAAAAAAAGCTGAAAAGCAGCAACAGCCTGGATTTTGATGATTTACTTCTGCTGACGGTTCGCCTGTTTAGAGAGAAGCCGGAAATTTTACAGGCATACCAGGACCGGTACCGCTATGTTCTGGTAGATGAATATCAGGACACGAACATGGTCCAGTACCTGCTGGTAAGGATGCTGACGGAAAAGCATCGAAACCTTTGTGTGGTGGGAGATGATGACCAGTCAATTTATCAGTTCCGGGGTGCCGACATTCGCAATATACTGGAATTTGAAAAGGATTACCCTGAAGCCCGGGTAATTAAACTGGAGGAAAATTACCGTTCCCGGGGAAATATTTTGGAGGCGGCTTTCCATGTGATAAAAAATAATCGGGAACGTAAGCCGAAAAAGCTTTGGACGCAGAAATCCCCG
>SKNC01000033.1 GCA_007120745.1 Bacillota bacterium | reverse complement strand
GCTTACGCCTGCTGCTCGCGTGCTTTTATTATTTGCAAAATAAGTGAGGATATAACGGCAGGAGTTTTGCCAGGAAAGGAAACTTTCTTAAAATTTCCATAAATATTCATTGAATTACTGTAAATAAAAAAATGAAATTTGGACATCATAATAACAGAGTTCGTGATGTAAGGTTTCACTTCCAGCGCTTTTAGTTTATTCTTTAAGTTCTCTGGAAGGTTTCCTTCCGGCCTCTGCCCTGGTTTTATACCTTAAACCGGTCCCTGAACCTTGTGCAATGCCTTTTCATCACGGACTCTTTATTATTTGAGTAACTTCTTGTATTAAGGTTTTGTAAAGGTTTTGGTTATCATTGATGTTGCTGGTTTTAATGTGTTATACTTAAAAAGTAGGTTTCCCCTGTTTTTATGGGGGAAACAGGATATAACCCAAAAAAACTCAGCCTCTGCTGACAGCTGAAGCTAAAATGAGGTGTAAGGTATGGAATATGATGTAGCTGTAATAGGGGCCGGCCCTGCGGGAGCATCGGCTGCCCGAAATGCCGCCCTTAAAGGTCTTTCTGTAGTGGTTATTGAAAAACAGGCGGTTCCCAGGATGAAACCCTGTGCCGGTCTGATCAGCAACAAAGCTCTGCAGGAACTGGATTTTGATCTGCCGGAAGAACTTACTGCTCAGAAAATCAAAGGGGTTAAGCTGGTGGATCGGGATTTTCACGGATTTACCGAAAAAACTTCCAGGGTCATAGGGAGGACCGTGAAACGAAGTGAATTTGATGCGTACCTCACAGAGAAGGCCAGGGAAGCGGGGGCTGAAGTGAAAGACAGCACCAGGCTTATAAACTTCCGGGAAGAAAATCAGAGAATCCTGCTGGATACCTCTCAAGGGCAGATCAAAGCCCGTTTTTTGGTGGGAGCGGATGGAGTTTACAGCAGGACAGCGAAAATTTCGGGAATCAGGAAAAAGTGGAAGCGTTGGGACCTGGGCTTTACCCTGTATACGGATCTTCCCCTGGAGGAACCCGTGGAAAGCATTGATCCCGAGGTAGCTGAGCTTCACTGCGTATCCTATCCTTTCAGCTTGGGCTGGCTTTTTCATCATGAAAGCTATTTGAATATTGGGATCGGGACTTCTAAGCTGGTAGATAAAAAAAGTATCAAAGTTTTTCATCAATGGCTGGACAGGCTGTGTCAGCAGAAAAATATTCCCCTGGGGGAATACAAAACCCAGGGTTATTACCTGCCTGCAGGGGGGTTTAAAAGAACTATTACCGGAGGCAGGGTTTATCTGGTTGGCGATGCCGCAGGTTTTGTGGATTCTTTCTCAGGGGAAGGGATCTATTTTGCCTTGAAGAGCGGTCGCTTCATTGCCGAAGAGATTGCACGGGGGATGGAACAGAATAGAATAGAACAAATTGGTTTACGTTATACTAACAAGTGTTACCAGGACTTTTTGAAGGAATTTCGACTGTCCCTGGCAGTGGCCATCTTCCTGGGAAAGAAAGTAGTACCCTTTCAGTTTGTACGCTATAATCCCTTCCTGGTTCACAGTATTGTCAATATTATGGAAAATACCGGGGGATACGGAACAATGCTGAAAGAAATCGGGTTAAAGTTTCCGCAGATGGTGACCCGGGTTGCCCAGGGAAAGTTTGGTGCTCAAAAGTTGTAAGATGTATATAGCTGCAGCAGCAGTAAACCAGGCAGATTACCAAAATTTGTAATAGGAGGTGTTTTCTTCTGATATATGATGTCATGATTATCGGAGGTGGACCGGCGGCTTTGACCGCGGCAATGTATGCCAGCCGCGCCAAGCTTTCAACGCTGGTTTTAGAAAAAATGACGGTAGGCGGCTACATTGTTATTACCGAGAAAGTAAAAAATTATCCCGGTATTCCACAGGATATCTCAGGAGCGGAGCTGGGCAAGCTTTTTGAGGAACAGGCCAAGAGTTTTGGTGCAGAGATTAAATGGGCCAATGTTTCCCGGCTGGAGGATCGTGGGGACCTGAAAGTGGCCATCGCCGGGAAAGAGGAATTTCAGGCAAGAGCTGTAATCATCGCTACCGGAACCAGCCACAAATCCCTGGGTGTTCCGGGAGAAGAAAAATTTGTTGGCCGGGGGATTTCTTTCTGTGCCACCTGTGATGCCCCCTTCTTTAAAAACAAGAAGGTAATGGTGGTAGGTGGAGGAAATGCAGCGATTCAGGAGGCACTCTTTTTAACCCAATTTGCAGAGAAAGTGTATATCGCCCACCGGGGAGGACAGCTGGACGCGGAGAAAGACCTGCAGGAAAAAGTGCTGGAAAATGATAAGATTGAAATTCTCTGGCATACTCTGGTGGAGGAAATTCAGGGAGAAGATTTGTTGGAGAAGGTTCTGCTGGTGGACAACAAAACCGGTGAAGAATGGATGATGGAGATCAGCGGCCTGTTTATTTTTATTGGAGTTCAGCCCAACACCTATTTCCTGGAGGACTCAGGGGTGGAAATGGATGATGAAGGATACATAATTACCAATGAGAAAATGGAAACCTCTATTCCGGGAATTTACGCGGCGGGAGATGTAAGACAGAAAAAGGTTCGACAGGTAATTACCGCAGCAGCAGACGGCGCTGTTGCCGCACAGCTGGCAAAAAGCTACCTGAAAGAAAAATAAATAATATTAATAATATTAGGGACGGTTCTCATGATTAATTTCCGGTAATGCGACAAACGGGGACGGTTCTCTTTTGTCGAAGCAGCATGTTATGAATTTGTTTTAAGTTGTTTAATATTTATACGAGGAGGTAATAAAGATGGGAAAAGTACTTGAGATTAAAGACTTTAATTTTGAAGAGGAAGTACTGCAGCACGAGGGAGAACCTGTACTGGTGGACTTTTTTGCTCCCTGGTGTGGACCCTGTAGAATGCTGGCCCCGGTATTGGATGAAG
>SKNC01000017.1 GCA_007120745.1 Bacillota bacterium | reverse complement strand
TTCATTCGGGCACTTACCAGATCTGCATAGAAAAGTGCAAATGCATTTATCGTTCTGGGTATCTCCGGAGAACCCCATTCTTTTTTCCCATGATGGGATAGAATCATGTGCTCCAGCTCAAGCTTCATATCCTCTGGAAAGTGTTTAAACCTGTCGGCTCTCTTCATTACCATGTCCCTGCCCATAGTGATATGTCCGATGAGTTTCCCCCGGGTTGTATATTGAAAAGATATGCTGTTTATGTCATATTCTTTAATTTTCCCAATATCATGCAGAACTCCTCCAGAAACCAGCAGGCTGGGATTTAAATGATCGGGGTAGAGTTGAATTAGATTAATACAGATTTCCACCACTTCTAAACTGTGTTCCAGCAGCCCTCCCACATAGTTATGGTGAATCAGCTTCCCACCGGGGGCTTGAATAAACTGCTGAAAAAGTTCCCGGTCATCAAAAAAGTCCTGCAGCAGCCGGTACAGGTAAGGATCATTTACATGGCTCTGAATATGGGTTTTCAGCTTTTTCGCCATTTCTCTCCTGCTTTTCTTGACTACCTGCTGAAAGTAAGAGGGATCTATATTTTTGGATTGTGCTTTTTTCAGTGACTCAATGGTGATTTGAGGCCCTCTGAAATCAGTAACTTCACCAGTTATATGGACCACATCACCTTTCTCAAACGACTGACTGACCTCCGCAGCCTGTTCCCAGAGGATTCCTGTCATCGTTCCACTTCTGTCCGACAGGAATAATCGAAGATATTTTTCCCCGGCTCTCCTGGGAGAAGAATAATCATGAAGGCTTTTATTCAATACGGCCAGCATAGTATCCACCCGGTCACCTATATTTAAGTCTTTGAGAAATTGAATCTTTTTATAAATACTCATGTTTTCCTCACAAATCAAAATTTTGCACGCCTGCCCTTTCGAACCAATGTTCTGTTTTATTTTAACATACCTACAGCCTGACTGCAATATACGAGCCATAATTTAATTATTAAGCTGTACACTTTTCACAGGGGAAAAAAGGCAATGCAGGTAAGGCAGGAGTAAGACAGAGTAAGACAGTAAGACAGGAGAACCGTCCCCCTGTCTTATGCGTTCCCTGTCTTACTGTCTTACGGAGCGTGCCAAAAAAAACAAGCAGGCTTTAGCCTGCTTGTTTTTTTAGATAATCAATGACGCTTAGGGATACTGCTTTGGCCTGCTGCATGGAAGCAGCTATATCCCTGGGCCCGGTACAGGCCCCGGCCACAAATATACCCTTTTGAGAAGTTGCCCCTGGATTTAAGCTGTCTGCACTTTCAAAGAAGCTGTCCTCATTCAACTCCAGGTTGAAAATTTCTGCAATATTTTCGGTATCTTCACCCGGCTGGCTTCCAATAGAGAGAAATACCAGATCGTATTCTAACTCATTCGGCTGGCCCTCCGCGGGTGACTCGTGCTTTAAGATTACTTTCTTGGAAACGGGGTGGAAATATGTCTTAGCAGGTCTGCCCAGGATAAAGTTAATATTTTTATCCGTGATGCAGTCGTTCTTATATTCCATAAACCCTTTTCCAAAGTTCTGCAGGTCCATGTAGTAGATGTCTATAGCTGCTTCGGGAAGTTCTTCCCGTATCATGCTGGCCATTCTTACCGCATACATGCACCCTACCCTGCAGCAGTAATCCTGCTTGGGATAGTCGGACCTGGAACCTACACATTGAATAAAAGCAATTTTCTCAGGATTATTGGAAAATGCATCCACGAAACTGCCTTTTTCTCTGACCATTTCATCCAGGTCCAGGGCGGTATAAATACCGTTGTAAACCTTGTAGCCGTACTCCTGTCTTTCTTCTGCATCAAATGGTTTAAAACCGGTAGCAACCACCACTGCATTTGCATCAAAACCGGACTTTTCTCCGCGGTCATTAACAAAATTTGCTTTGAAGCCGCCCTCTGTTGACTGGAATGAGTCGATATTCAACCCATTAAACACACTGATGTTGGGATGGTTAATCACATCATCAATGACTTGCGCAACAAAGCAGGCTCCACATTTCTGGCAGTTCTCCTGGGCTTTACAGCAGTACTTGCCTGCATATCCTCCCACTTCGGCCTCTTTTTCTACCAAAAAGACCTGGCTGCCGCTTTCTGCTAATTCCAATGCGGAAGTTAGACCGGCGATTCCTCCTCCGAGGACCACTACATTATCTTTTCCCATTTGTCTCCCTCCAAACTAGCAGTTTAATCATCAAACTTAGGCCGCGGCAGCAGACCTCCAACTTCCTCCACGATGTGGGGAACCATTTCTTCCCAGGCAATAGCCATAATATGAACACCTTTTATTCCTTCAATCTCCCGGACTTCTTGAATTTGTTCAATGGCCATCTTCAGGCCTTCCTTCTTCTTATCCTTAGCTCCCTTTAACCGGGCAACTATTTCATCCGGGATAATAATTCCGGCCACGTTATTCTTCATGTACATGGCAGCTCCCACGGCCTTCAGAGGTGTAATACCCGCCATGATATAGCACTTTTCATGAAGTCCTTTGTCCACTACCCTTTTCATGTACTCTTTCAGCCGGGGCATGTCATAAATACACTGTGTCTGGACAAACTGGACACCCGCTTCTATCTTCTTGGCAAAGCGGTCCACTCTGTATTCAAAGGGATCCGCAAAGGGGTTCACTACGCCCCCGATAAAAGCTTTCAATGGTGCTTCCAGCTCATCCCCGCTGACAAATTTATTTTCATCCCTCATGTTTTTAATGACCCTCATTAACTGGGTAGAGTCAACATCATAAACACCCTTGGCCTGAGGCTCACTACCTAGAGTCTGGTGGTCTCCCTGAATGCAGAGGAAATTCTTTACCCCACATGCGGCTCCGCCCAAAACATCAGCCTGGAGCATGATTCGGTTCCTGTCCCGGACTGTCATCTGCATGACAGGATCCATACCTCTTTCTACCAGCTTAATGGCTGCTGCCATGCTGGCAATCCTCACCACGGCGGTCTGGTTGT
>SKNC01000112.1 GCA_007120745.1 Bacillota bacterium | reverse complement strand
TTTTATCTAAAACCGGGTAGGGGGGAAGGGAATCCTGGTCCAATTGGTTGGGCCTGAGTTCCGCTGAGGGAGCCTTTTCCATGATTTCTTTGGGAATGATTTCTTCTTTTCGGTTGATAAAATCAGCCAACTGGTACACCAGAGTCTTGGGAACATCGGCCAGGACGCTGAGCCCTCCGCTCATATCTCCGTAAAGGGTGCAGTATCCCACGGAGATTTCACTTTTATTTCCGGTAGATAGCACCAGGTAGCCGTATTTATTAGAAAAAGCCATAAGGATATTTCCCCGGATTCTTGCCTGTATGTTTTCCTCGGTCACACTGATTTCCGTGTCTCTGTCCTCAAAATGTCCCTGCAGCGTATTCATGTAGGATTGATAAATTGAAGAAATCTCAATTTCTTTAAAAGCAATGTTCAGTTTTTCCGCAAGTTTTTGGGAATCCTCAACACTTCCCCGGGAGGAATAAGGCGATGGCATGGAAATACCCAGGACACTTTCCCCGCCTATGGCAGCCTGGGCCAGGCAGCAGGTAACGGCGGAATCGATTCCGCCGGAAAGACCTACCACTGCTTTAGAAAAACCGCATTTAAAAATATAGTCCCGTAACCCCAAAATCAAGGCTTCATAAACGGATTCTATTTTTCCATGGGGGGCGTAAAGTTCTGGTGTTCCTGGAATACGGGTATCAATGGTCTGTACATGCTCTGAAAAAGAAGGGAAAATAGCAGTAGGCTGTCCCTCTTGGTCAAAGCACATGCTCCTTCCGTCAAAAATCAGTTCATCGTTGCCTCCCACCTGGTTTATATAAATAAAGGGGATTCCATGCCTTCGGGCAAGGTTGGAGATGTGGCGGTATCTAATCTCTTCTTTATCGATATGAAAAGGGGATGCGGATATATTGATAAAAAGGGTGGCTTCTTTTTGAGCTAATATTTCTATGGGATCCAGGGAATATATTCTCCCCCCAGGCCATAATTCAGGATCGTTCCAGGCATCTTCACAAATGGAAATCCCCAGCTTTTCTCCTTTAAAGCTTACGGTTTTGATTTCTGCTGCCGGTTCAAAATAACGGGCTTCGTCAAACACATCATAGGTGGGCATCAGGGATTTATGCTGGGTTAACAGGATAGAACCCTGATAAATAAGAAGGGCTGAGTTGTATAATTTACCTTGATGTGAAGGGGAGGGCACGCCCATCAGCAGTCCGGTATTGGGGAACTCCAAAGATACTTTTTTCAGCCTTTCAACAGCCTGTTGAGTTTTCTCAATAAACCAGGGCCTTTCCAGAAGATCCCGGGGGGGATAGCCTGCTAAGAATAATTCCGGTGCGGCCAGCAAATCAGAATCTTCACTTTGTCTCAGCACCTGGATGAACTTGGAGAGGTTTCCTTCAATATCACCAACAATGGGGTTTAGTTGGGCAACAGTTATTTTCATTGGCAGTCCCCCTTGAAAATAAAAGAAGCACATTACCTGTGCCTTCTTTTTTTAGAAATGATCCTTTACATTCACAGCTTGACATAGCTGCTGTAGAGTGTGCTAAACTGCAATTTTTCGATTTAGCATTCTGGCCAGCCGGGATTTTTTACGGGAGGCGTTATTTTTATGAATAACTCCTTGTACCACAGCTTTATCTATAATCTTATAAGCTCTGACTAACGCTGTTTTTGCAGCCTCCATATTATTGGAATCCAAAGCTTCTTGAAAACGACTGATGCTTGTTTTCAGCACAGATTTGACCGATTTATTTCTTTCAGCCCGCTTTAGATTGGTTTTTACCCTTTTTATTGCACTTTTTGTATTCGGCATTTTATTCCCTCCCTTCCCAAAAATGATTATATTATATAGTTCTATTATACAGTTAGCTTGACCTGGACTCACCTATTTAGTGAAACCATAGGATATTTTAACATTTTAAGGGTCAAAATGCAACTAAATTCACTTTTTCTTTATAATAAATCTTTTCCATTCACTTAAAGCACGATTTCAAAAATTAAAATAAATTAATAATTAATCATTTTGCTTTGATAAGAATAATTACTATTTACAAAAGTCAATAAAATAGCGGATTTATAGATAATAATTATCTTATAAATAAGTTTATTCGTCATAAGCATCCCTTATAACCATTGCTATGACAAATGATGGAGGCCCATTTAATTCTGTTATAATTTAATTAACGGCAATAGGTGAAAGATTGATATCTTATCCGTAGATACGAAAGACTGTACCGATTTTTTTTATGGGCAGGAGGTGAAAAAAAGTACAAGCGGGTATTTTTGCGGAAAAGCGTGATGAGATATTAGAGGGGGTAAAAATAAGTGACAAAAAAACTGGAGCTCAACTGGGTGGAGAATACGGGCAGGGGGATGCTGTACGGATTATTTTCCTCTGCTTTTCGAAGTACAATTGATTTAGAGAAAATGAAAAATTTTTATGATGTCTGCGAAAGTGATGAAGTTAAAAATCTCAGCAGTATTTCTACTGATTTTTTTACTAACAGCAGTGAATTTAATCATTTAAAAGAATATTACCTCAAAGCAGAAAAAGACCAGGAAAATGAGGAACTTAAATACAAGGTAGAATATACACATCTTTTTTTACTCCCCGAAGGGGTTCACCCCTATGAGTCGGTATACCGGGGAAGAAAAAAATTGCTGATGGATAAACCATGGGAAGAAGTCCGCAAATTCTACCGCAGAGTTGGAGCTATGAAAGATAAGGAGGAACTTCATCCTGAAGATCATATTTCCACGGAATTGGGCTTTATGTCCTTTATGTCTTATCTCACTATGGAGTCCTTAACTGAGAATAAGGATATCACGGCTCTGGTTAATCTGCAGGTAGAATTTATCGAAGAACACCTTTTAAAGTGGGTCCCCCAGTTAAAAGACAATATTGTTGAAAACAAGTATTCCGACATTTATAAACCAGTAATTCTACTAGTAAATGATTTTATTAATACAGATCTGACAAAATTAAAAGAAATGGTAAAAGCAGATAATGTTACCTGA
>SKNC01000053.1 GCA_007120745.1 Bacillota bacterium | reverse complement strand
TTTTGCGGCAAGTCTTTTTTATAGATCCTGTTTGAAAAAAAGCACTTTTCCACTTGAGATGCACCTCCTGAACGCAGCTTATATAGTAATATTATACATTTCGGAACATATGTTTGTCTAGTATTATTTTTCAAAAGAAAAGCGATTCATCCCCTACCTTCGCTTTGCTTAGAGGAAGGGGTCTTCTCGCTAAGATGATAAAACCGGCATACAGCCGGACAAAATGTTCCTTCTTATTTTTTTCTCATTATAAATTATTATACATGTTTCAACCCCTGCCGACTTTTTTGCTTATAAGTATAAACTATATTTCTAATACACTAATTCTTTGGCAATAGACTTAATATACCAGAGAATATCCCTCAGGGAATCAAGAATTAACAGGTAAAGAGTCGAGGACTTGGGCAGGCACTGACCTACCACAAGCCTTTCCTCATGTTCCGTAGCATATTTTTGAGTCTCTGCTTCTATAACTTTTACCCGGTCAATAATATGTTTTATTAATACTTGATTTTCTGTAATCAACACATCATTTAAATCATTGACCAGGTCTACCATCGAGCCAAAAAGGCTCTTCAGTTCGTTTACCGCTTTTTCCGTAAAGAGCACTCCGTCATGAATCTTTGAAGATGTCTGATGCATGACTTTAATCACATTGTACTTCATACTTTCCAGGCTGTTAATAACAGATAAAATTTTTGTAATCTCTTCTTTTTCTTCCAGTTCCAGTACCGGCACCTTTACCGCCAGTTCAATAACCTGGTCATCGATTTTCTCCATGATTGCTTTGGTATCAGTTAAAAGATTCTCGTTGTTTTTAATAAATGCCTGAAATGACAGTTCCAGCATGGCTTGAATATCAGCTGTAATATTTGCCATGCCATTAGCCAGGTCCCCTAAGATTTTTTTCTTTTGCGCGCCCATCTTCCTTACCCCTTTTTTTTAAATTTTTATTTAGTTATTTTTTTAATAATAGTTCTAATATTCGCTAAATTCAAAAAAAACCCTTCTTTAAATATGTTGCATTCTATTAACATTCTATGGCTTTGGCTTTTAATGCAGGTCTTCCGGAGAATCATGACTATCTACACAAGTTATATCTTCTTCACAATACGGACATATCCAAATGATTTCAGAGTGAGTTGAAGCAGAATAAGACACCCTTTTACAATAAGGACACAGCTTGTAAGGCATGGACAGACCACCTTTTACTTGTTTTCAGTGGCATATGGCTATAATGTTATTCTTGATAACTTTAAATAATTCCTACCTGATTCAGGGATTATTTACTTTTTTAAGAAAATTATTTTTTTTCTCTCGAGGAAAGGTTTCTTTCAAAAATAATCCGCAGCCCTTCCAGTATCAAAAAGGGATGAATATGGTCAATTACTTTAGATTCCCGCTTAATTAAGGCTGCAAAACCCCCGGTAGCCACCACTACAGGCGGCTGTGAAAAAGATTCTGCCATTCGAGTGACAATTCCCTCCACCTGTCCCACAAATCCAAAAAATATACCTGACTGCATGCTGCTGACGGTATCTTTACCGATTATGCTTCGAGGTCTAACCATTTCCACCCTGGGAAGTTTCGCGGCCCTTTGAAAGAGCGCTTCTGTAGATATTCCAATTCCAGGGGCAATAGCCCCTCCCAGGTAGTCTCCCCCCGCAGAAACCGCACAGAATGTGGTAGCTGTTCCGAAATCCACGATGATTAAAGGGCCACCGTACAGGGCATGGGCGGCTACGGCATTGACTATTCGGTCTGCTCCCACTTCCCGGGGATTTTCCATTTTAATATTCAGTCCGGTCTTGATGCCGGGGCCTACCACCAGGGGTTTTAGTAAAAAATACTTTTCCACCATGGCATACAACGTCGGAGTTAATGGAGGAACTACAGAGGAAATAGCAATTCCCTTTACGCTTTTCATTTCAATGCCATGAAATTCAAACAAACTTTTCATCAGAATCCCGTACTCATCCACCGTCTTCTGACGGTCTGTGGCAATTCTCCAGTTAAACTCCAGCTCTGTTCCCCGGTAGACACCAACCACCGTATTGGTATTTCCAATGTCAAAAACCAACAGCATGATATAAACCCCCTCTATAGAAAAAATGCTCTCTGGGATTCCCCAAAGGTTATCCGCATACGATATAATGTCAGAACATCAAAATATTACAGTGCCCGCCAGAACTGCTTCAATATTTTCTTCCTCTGATTCCAAAAGTAAGGCGCCTCTGGAATTCACTCCGGCAGCTTTTCCGGAAACTCTTCCGGAAGGAGTATCTATGGAAATATCCCTGCCTTTTAAAAGGTCATATCCCCGCCATTCCTCAAGAATCCCTTCAAACCCCTCTTTTTCAGAGCGCTGGTATAATAACTCCAGTTGATTTAAGATTTCCCCCAGTATTTCAGGTAGAAATAGTTCTTCTTCTGTCTCCTCCCAAAGGGAAGCAGCCGTTTTTTTGATTTCATCCGGAAATGAACTGGAATCAACTTTGGCGTTAATCCCAACCCCCACCACAATTGAATTCACCTGGTCCATCTCCGCACTGATTTCCGTCAATATTCCCGCTAACTTCCGTTTCCCCAGGTATATATCATTAGGCCATTTTATTTGCAAAGGTACGGCGGATACCTTTTGTATACCGTTTACCACCGCCAGGGAGGCCAGCAGGTTAAAAAGAGATGCTTTTTGAGGAATGATTTGCGGCGTTAGTATCACTGAAAACCATATGCCTCCTGCCGGAGAAAACCACTTATTTTTTACCCTTCCCCTTCCCACGGTCTGCTCTCTTGATACCACTACGGTCCCCTGGAGAGCGCCCTGAGATGCCAGCTCCTTTGCACGCCGGTTGGTTGAATCAATAGTCCGCCAGCATTCTATTTTCTTACCAACACTTGTGGTATTTAGATATCTTTTTATTTCTTCGGGTAACAGCAAATCCGGCCGCTGTGTAAGGCAGTAACCTTTTCGGGGTGCAGCCTGAATAAGATATCCTTTCCTGCGAAGTTCACGGATATGCTTCCAGACTGCCGTTCTGGAGATATGTAACCGGCTGCTCAAAGCTTCTCCAGAAACATACTTCCCTATATTATTAACAAGCATGTCAGCAATTTTTTCCTTCATGATGATTTCTCTTCTAATTCTTTATTTTTATCTGCTATTATTATAACATTTTTAATATTTTTTTCCTCTTAAAAGGATTAATTAATAAAGAAATAACAAATCCCCTTTTCCGTCACCGAAAAAGGGGATTTTGTTTTTATGAAGTTTTGAGCAAGCCTTCATATAGAAGATTCTGCTCACTTTATCATAGTGATATTATTTTTAGAATACACCTTCAACCTTGCCGGTTTCAACATCCACATCCACACGGCGATAGGCGGGGTTGGATCCGGTTCCGGGCATCAGGCTGATGGCACCGGCCACGGGAACTACGAAACCTGCGCCCATGAAAGTCAGGATGTCGCGGACGGAGAGTTTCCATCCCTTGGGTACACCCTTCAGAGCAGGGTTATCAGACAGGCTGAGGTGAGTCTTCACCATGCAGGTGCCCAGCTTCTGAATCTCAGGGTCTTTTTCCATTCTTTCGGCTTTCTGCAGGGCCTCTGGGGAGTACTCAACACCGTCTGCCCCATAAACTTCGGTAGCAATCAGATGGATACGCTCTCTCAGCGGGGTTTCCAGCTCATACAGGAATTTGAAATCGCTTTCTTCTTCACAGGCTTCTACTACGGCATCGGCAAACTCAAGAGCGCCATCGCCGCCCTTTTCCCAGTGCCTGGAAAGGGCTACCCGGGCTCCGGCTTCGCCGGCCAGCTTGCGGACTGCTTCGATTTCCTTATCGGTGTCAGTGTAGAAAGCATTGATACATACAACCGGGCTCATGCCGGACTTCTTGACCACTTCGATCAGGTGCAGCAGGTTCGCGGCTCCCTTTTCTACCAGAGCTACGTTCTCTTCCTTGTAGCTGGGGTCTAAGGGCAGTCCGGGCAGAGGAATGGGAGCTCCACCGTGGCACTTCAGGGCCCGGATGGTAGCTACAATCACGGCGCAGTGAGGCTTCAGGCCGGACATGCGGCACTTCAGGTTCCAGAACTTCTCGAAGCCGATATCGGCAGCGAATCCGGACTCGGTGGCTACATAGTCGCCCAGCTTCAGGGCTACGCGGTCTGCAATAATGGAGTTCTGTCCAATGGCAATATTGGCGAAGGGTCCTGCGTGAACCATGCAGGGCTGGCCTTCCAGGGTCTGCATCAGGTTGGGGTTCAGTGCCTCAACCATCCAGGCGGTCATGGCGCCATCTACATCCAGATCAGCGGTAGTTACGGGGTTACCCTTCTTGTCATAGGCCACCACAATCTTACCCATCCGCTCTCTCATGTCCTTCAGGTCGGTAGCAACGGAGAGAATGGCCATAACTTCAGAGGAAACGGCGATGGCAAAGCCGGAATTCATCATGAATCCGTCTGTTTTGCCGCCGAGGCCGATGATGATGTTGCGAAGCGCCTGGGCGCAGAAGTCCATAATCCACTTCATCTCAACGTTTCTGGGGTCGATATCTAATCTCTTTAATCCCTGCTTGGACAGGAAGTTATCGCTGTAGTTGAACTCGTGCTGAATCCTGGAGGTCACGGCAACCATGGCCAGGTTGTGGGCGTTCATAATGGCGTTGATGTCACCGGTTAAACCTAAGGAAAACTCGGTCAGGGGGATACACTGGGCCAGGCCGCCGCCGGCTGCGGATCCCTTAACGTTCATGGTGGGTCCACCGGAGGGCTGACGGATGGCTGCAACAACATTCTTGCCCCGCTTACCCATACCCTGTACCAATCCTACCAGAGAGGTGGATTTACCTTCTCCCAGGGGAGTGGGGGTGATGGCGGTAACATCGATATATTTTCCATCGGGAGCATCCTTTAAACGGTCTAAAACTTTCTTATAATCTACTTTTGCTACATAGTGCCCATAAGGGAGCAGTTCTTCCTCTTTCAGTCCCAGCTCATCGCGAAGCTGGTAAACTGTCTTCATTGTCTTTTGCGCTTCTTCGGCTATTTCCCAGTCAGCATGTTTCGTTGGATCTAAAGGCATTATACAACCTCCTTAAATTTTGTATGATAGTTCACATTGTAACTATCTTTTTAATACTCCTACCGCGTTACTTTTTTATCCCCTCCTTTTCAGATAAAAAGATGAATTGTACTATTTGTACACATATTATGTACACAGCTGAGATAGAAAAAACCTGTATCATTCCAGTTTGGTTATAATTAGGCAACCAAGTATATAGTTCTACAATTTTAATAAAATTCCTTCTGCTGTAAATAAAATCTTAGAAAAAATTTTCCGACAACCCCAGTTTTTTTAAATTCCCCGGTTTTTAATTTCATAATTAAATAAGAAGGGTTTATTAACCCTTCTTATTTTGAGTAACTAAAAACATTTTTATACTATTTTAGCTTGTTACCTTTTACTGCCATTTTTAAGTGAAGAGGCTCTCCTGCTGTTCACTCCACCTGAAGGTCACTGTTCAAACCCCCAGTTCCTTTGGAAGGATCCCGGGACTCAGCTCTCCGAGAAGTTTTTTCGGGCAGGGAATTTTGTTTCTTTTCTTCCGGTCCTTTCGGCTCTTTTGATAATATTTCGCTTCCTTCCAAAATTTCCGCAATCTCTTCCGCATCCAGTGTTTCCTTTTCCAGCAAGGACTTGGCTAAAAATTCCAGCTTATCACTGTTGTCCTGAAGCAGGTCCCTGGCTTTCTGGTAACATTTATCGATGGTGGCCTTGACATCATTGTCTATCGCCCGGGCAATCTCCTCACTGTAATCCCTGTCCCTGGCAAGGTCCCTTCCCAGGAAAACCTGGCTGTCGTGCTTTTTACCCAGGGTCATGGGACCCAGCTGATCGCTCATGCCGTATTCCATAATCATCTGTCGCACAAGATGGGTAGACCTCTCCAGGTCATTCTGTGCTCCGGTGCTGATTTCATCGAAAATAATTTGTTCAGCTACCCGACCGGCCAGCAGTGTAGTAATTCTCTCCAGCAGTTCGGTTTTAGTCATATAGTATCGGTCCTCTTCTGGAAGCATCAGGGTGAATCCTCCTGCCCGACCCCGGGGAATAATGGAAACTTTGTGTACCGGATCAGTATGGGGCAGCATATATCCCACCAGGGCATGCCCGGCCTCGTGGTAAGCCACTAATTTCTTTTCAAAATCGCTGATGACCCGGCTTTTCTTTTCGGTCCCTGCAACCACCCGGTCAATGGCCTGCTCCAGGTCAATCATATCAATAATTTTTTTATTTTTCCTTCCTGCCAGAAGCGCAGCTTCATTAATAATATTTTCCAGGTCTGCACCGGTAAAACCAGGGGTCCTGCGGGCAACTACTTTAAGGTCTACATCCTCCTTTAAAGGTTTCCCCCGGGCGTGAACATGCAAAATTTCCTCCCGCCCCTTGACATCGGGTATATTCACCACGATTTGGCGGTCAAAACGTCCGGGCCTCAGCAGGGCAGGATCAAGAATGTCAGGACGGTTGGTGGCCGCAATCACGATGACCCCCTCGTTAACATCAAACCCGTCCATTTCCACCAGCAGCTGGTTCAGTGTCTGCTCTCTCTCGTCATGGCCGCCTCCCAGGCCGGCTCCTCTCTGGCGTCCCACCGCATCTATTTCATCAATAAATACAATACAGGGGGCATTTTTTTTTGCATTTTCGAACAGGTCCCTTACCCGAGAAGCTCCTACACCTACAAACATCTCCACAAAATCAGAACCGCTTATGGAGAAAAAGGGCACTCCTGCCTCGCCGGCTACTGCCCTGGCCAGAAGAGTTTTCCCTGTCCCGGGAGGGCCTACCAGCAGAACTCCTTTGGGAATCCTGGCTCCCAATTCAATAAATTTTCTAGGTTCCTTTAAAAACTCAACCACTTCCACCAGTTCTTCTTTTTCTTCATCGGCTCCCGCCACAGAATTGAAAGTGATTTTCTTTCTTTCCACATCATACAGCCGGGCTTTACTCTTCCCAAAATTCATAACCCTGCTTCCACCACCCTGAGTCTGCTGCATAAAAAAGAAAAATATGGCAATTAAAATAATAAAGGGAAGCATATAGGTCAGAAGAGTTGTCCACCACTGGGGTTCCGGTTCCGGTTGGGTGGTAAATGGAATTTGATTTTCAATCAACCGTGCGGTCAGGTTATCGTCTTCAGCCTTATACAGCTGAAATTCCGTTCCGTCCTTCATGGTACCGCTTACTTGATTCCCAACGATTTCTACTCTTTCCACTTCATTGGCTTCTATTGCATTAATAAACGCAGGATATTCCAGTTCTTTGGGCTGTTCCGCGCCCTGGCTCAATGTTTGTATCAGGGCTACAAAAATCATTAATATAAGAACATAAAATGCAGCCTGTCGGAAAAACTTTTTCAAAAAAATAAACCTCCTCTTCAAAAACCAGAGAAATGCCGTCACGTTATTTTATCACAAGTACTTTAAAAAGACAAGAAACTGGAGCCTCTACGGTCATGTTAAAACTACGTAACAATCTTCACATTTATGCTGAAAATTTATTTGAATTCTATATTATCCCTGGTCAAGGCCTGCTTAAAATACAAACATCCCTTAAGTTTCGATACTTATCCGCACAGTCTAATCCATACCCCACGACAAATTCATCAGGAATTACAAAGCCCTGGTAATCAGGAATCACCTCTACCTGACGGCATTCTATTTTATCCAGGAGCACGCATATTTTAAGCGAAGCAGGTCTGCGGGATTTCAAATTTTCCAATAAATAATTCAACGTTAACCCCGTGTCTATAATATCCTCAACAATCACCAGGTGACGCCCCTCTATGCTGGAATCTAAGTCTTTTAATATCTGAACCACTCCGGAGGTTTTTGTAGCTTTCCCATAACTGGAGACTGCCATGAAATCTATTTTCACCGGAATCGTAATACAGCGGATTAAGTCGGCAAAAAACACCACCGCTCCTTTCAAAATACATACCATCAGCGGTTCCTTCCCCTGATATTCGTGGGACAGCTCCCTGCCCAGCTGCTCTACTTTTTTTGCAATTTGTTCCTGGCTCAGCAGTACCTGCAGGCTGTCATGCATCTTTGCTCATTCCTTCCTGTGTTTAAATTTTCTTCAATACTAAAACCCTCCGGGTTTTCTCCGTTACACGGTAGGGATGAGAAATCCTTTTGCCCACCACCCAGAGGATGTTTTCTCCGCTTAAAATCAGGGGAATTTTGTCCCGTTCCTCCCGGGGAACTTTCTCATCTATTAAAAAATCTTTCACCTTTTTGCTGCCAATCAATCCCAGGGGCCTGAACCTGGCCCCTGGCCAGCGCAGGCTGAGAAACAGGGGGAACTTTATCTGATCATAATCGAGATACGCTTCTCTTTCCGAGTCAGGGGGCCAGGGCAGTTTTTTCTTTTCCAGAACCTCCGCCTGCAGAACCAGCTCCAGTTCAGGAACTCTAGTGATTCCAGGTACTTGAACTAAAACTTTGTCCCTGATTCTTTTCGTTATTTTTTTCAAGCCCCTTAAAAACTGCAGCTGCTGGTACCTTTTTTGTACGATAATTCCACCGGGAAGAGAAAGGCTGGCATGGGGGCCTCCCTCGTGCAGCAGTCGATAAATAGATTCAATATGCTTGTATTCTACTGCCCTGAGGTTCCCCTTTATCCGGCTCAAAGCCATTCTAAAAATTCTGCTCTGCAGAGCGGGATGAAGTTTTGTCAGCCGGGAACCCTCTAGAATAATTCTGCCCGTGCTTTCCTCCAGCATCAGCTGTAAAAAAACCAGGTGGGCCTGCTCCTCCATGAAGCGGTTTTCCCGGTCCAAACTGCGGGACATATTCAGTAGGGCCTCTTTGATTTGCGGATTATAATGCTGCTGCAGGTGAGGAATCAGTTCCAGGCGAATTTTATTTCGCTGGTACAGGGTTCTTTCATTGCTGGGATCCCTGCGGTAAGAAAGGTTGTTTTCCCGGCAGTACATTTCTATTTGATTTCGGGAAATTTCCAACAGCGGTCGAATGATTAAGGTTCCAGAATCCCCCGAAACCGGAAATTTGTTGACCATAGACATTCCTGTTAATCCTTCCGGTCCAGATCCTCTAATCATTCTCATCAATATTGTTTCCACCTGGTCATCGGAATTATGCCCCAGTGCAGCTTTTGATGCCTTAATTTTCTCTGCAGTCCTGGCCATGAGCCTCAACCTGACTCTGCGGGCCGCCTCCTGTAGAGACAGTCCGGTAATCCTGCGGTACCTGGGAACATCGAAGGAATAAATAAATGAAGGAATTTCCATGCGTTCTGCCATAGCCTTAACAAATTCAGCGTCTTCCCGGGACTCTTCCCCTCTTACCTGGTGGTCCAAGTGGAACACAAAAAGCTCCAGGTTCAGCAAAATTGACAGCTCTTTTAGTACATGGAGCATGCAGACAGAATCAGGGCCTCCGGAAACTGCTGCCAGGACCCTGTCACCCTCCTCCAAAATATTATGGCTTTTTATCAGGTTAACCAGTGTGTTTTCCATAAGATTTAAAAGCTTGTTTCCCCTCCGCATAAAAATCCCTTAAAAAGGAAGTGTAACCAAAAACCATGTATTTTAACATATTCTCATTATAAAAGAAAACTAATGATATTCCCAGCCCCTGAATTGTGTTTTATATTTTTTTGGAAACATAATGCAATACCGGGGACGGCTCTCAATTCTCGCAAAGCACCAACTTTTTTATTTTTAAATTTATAAAATTCAACTGAGGAAAACCGCTGCCGTTGTCGCACCACCGATAAGCGTGTGCCCATGCTACGGGCACACCAAAAAAAGGAGCCGTTATCACTGCTCACGGCTCCTTTTATATATTAACCCCATGTTTGGGGATACATTTAATTATCTTCACGTTAACACATCAATGCAGCCAGGAAGACTCAAAATTAAAGGGACGGCGATAATTAAAAGCCTTTACGCGGGCTGATTGGCTCTCTTCTTGAGCCGTATAATTCTGCAGACCACCACGGTAAAGTCGTCTCGCGCCTTTCCGTCCAGCTGCTGATAGGCTTCCTCCAACAGGTGGTCGGCCATAATTTGAGGATGAGTAGAATTTATATCCCTGATGGTTTCCTTTAGCCAGCTGTCTTTTACGCTGCCTCCCCGAAGTTCCGTAAATCCGTCAGTGATAAAAAAGATAAAGTCATCATGAAGAAGCTTTTCACCGGCTACAGAAGGCTCTATGGCCGAAACAATACCCATGGGGAGAGAAGAACCGCTTATTTCCCGTACGGTTACTCCCCGTTTAATGTAACTGGGACAGGCCCCAATCTTCACAAATTCTCCTTCTCCCTTTTTTTCATCAAAAATCATCATGTCCACTGTGGAAAAAGTTTCATTGGATCTCAGGTGCAGCAGCTGGTTAACAGTTCGGGTTACCGTCTCCCTGTCCAGCCCCAGCTGTAATAATTTTTCCAACAGGCTGATGGTAACCTGGCTTTCCTTTTGTGCCTTTTTACCACACCCCATGCCATCGCTGAGGATAACCACCTGCTTTCCTTCTTTCAGCTGGAAAAAGCTGAAGGAGTCGCCGGAAACATCCTCATTGGCCCTGGCCATTTGGGCCACTCCCAGCTCGGTGGTATATTCCCGGGGCAGCTTATCCGGGGGTTCAGTTTTTTCCTCTGCATGAATTTTTCCAGAAAGTTCTTTTATCACTTCAGACATACCATACAGCTGAGTGCTGACTATTTCCTGACTCCCCTTCACCTTCTGCTGCCAGGCACTGTTTACTCGGTACATTTCCCACAGGTTGTTGGCAGATTGAATCAGATTTTTTCTCTTGCTGCAGTTTTTATAGAGGTTTACCGGAAGCTGGCGAACCGATATTTTACCGTTTTCTTCAAGATAGTCCTGCAGTTCCTGCATGCTTTTCTTAGTTTTGTGAACATCTTTTTTCCAGCACCGGTCGTAATTACTGCAGGAATTACAGACTTTAACCGCAATTCCATCTCCCAAAAAAGACAGGCTGTTTTCTTCTGCCTCTTCTCCTTCATTGTAATTTAGAACAGCTGCAATCTCTTCAAACACTTTGGCCAGGTCTCTGACCCTGTTCAGACTGGTATTTTTCGCCCTCTCCTCCGCCAGGGCTCTGGCCTTTTCCTCTCCCTTTTGTAAGTTCTGCTGTCTTTTCATTCTACCGTGCATTAACGTAAATTTTGAGTACAGGCTCTTGGGAATTAACATGAAAATTAACAGAACCAGGACATCTTCTGCTAT
>SKNC01000075.1 GCA_007120745.1 Bacillota bacterium | reverse complement strand
TCTCAGATCTATCGAAGATTTTTGGAAGGATGTAGAGATGTGTAAATGTGAAAGGTGTAAGCTTGATGCAGCCGGAATTGCTTTGAATAAGCTGCCTCCCAGGTATGTAGTTACGGACCGGGGAGAGTCTTATGCTAAAACTGATATTCTTGAAATACAAAAATATGTTGATTTGGTTACGGTAATTAACCGTGCATTGGCAGTGGTGAAAAAAAGTCCTAATCATTAAGAAAAAGTCATTGTAAAAAAATTTAGAATAACAGGATAATTTAATTAAAACATACAAAAGAGTTCAGCTGTAGCACTATTTACTTCACCTTTACGGGCATAAGTTCCTGAAGCTCAAAGCATATTAAAAATACAATGAACATTAAATTTACAAGAGCGGATGAAACATATGCTTACAGAAACTTTACACTATACACTGAACCATATTCTTTTATTAAGACTGATGATGATTTTTCCCTTTGAAAAAGTGAAAACTCTGCACAATTTTTTATTTCTGGCCGCTGCCCGGAGCTGTGATTGTCCCAGACCATTTACATTCATTAAGCTGAAAAGCGGGGCATACAGTTTTGAGATCCAAAAAGTGCTGGCGGAATTTAAAAGGTCTGATTACATGGTGGATCATTTAAAATTAAATGATAAGGGCCGGGAAATTTACTACAGCTTTGCCCATGTCTTAAAATATCACAGATTTCCGCAGCACTGTTTAAATATGGTACAGGAATACGGGGAAAATGTATGGCGGGTAGACCATGAGATTTTATTTGAGCAAAAGTTTCGAGAAAAAAAGGTAGGGGATAAAATTATTTTTCAGCCCATTTTTTAAAGATTTTCATTTAATTTTATGGCCTGATCAAAAATAACTCCGAAATATAAGGGTTTTATTAGCCGTCATACCCAGGCATCTTTTCTCGTTTTATGTTGACATCACCAAAAGCTTTTGTTACACTTAGGAGAAGAAAGCAACCTTTAAACTGATCCGAGAGATTAGTAAGGATTTTACCATATCAAATGCTTATTTTCGTACTAAAGGACTTCCCATTCTCTCGTGACAGGGAAGTTTTTTGTTTACCTTTAAATCGGCCCGGCGAGGCTGAAAAGGTTTCATTCGCAGCATGCGTGTACTCCTTCCAGTCTGCCGCCGGTAGGAGTATTTTTTATGATGAAAATTCCATTACAAATATAACATCCGGGATGGCCGTTAGCAAAGTCATGAGAAGGAGGTTTCACCATGCACTGCAAAGGAAACAGTCTTTATGCAAATGCTTCGATGGAAGACAGGAGCTTCATGGGAAAAGACCTGTTGGGTATAAGACATGTAAAGAAGGAAAACATAGAAAAAATATTAATGAAAGCCGGAAGCTATAAACAGGCTGATTTGGAAAAAAAGATTCCCTCCCCTTTATTACAGGGGAAAACAGTGGTGAATCTTTTTTTTGAACCCAGCACTAGAACCCGAATGTCTTTTGAAAAAGCAGCGGCCAATTTAGGTGGAACAGTGATGAATTTTGACAGGCTGACCAGCAGTGTGCAAAAGGGAGAGACCCTGGTGGATACAGTAAAGACCATAGAGTCCCTGGGAGTGGAGGGAATCATTCTCAGGCATTCCCTGGCAGGAGCTCCCCAAGTGGCGGGCAGGGCGGTAAAAATTCCGGTAATTAACGGGGGAGATGGGTGCCACGAGCATCCCACCCAGGCGCTTTTGGACATATTTACCATACATGAAAGAAAGGGCGGCACTGCCGGACTGAAAGTCCTTTTTGTGGGAGATGTCCTGCACAGCAGGGTGGCGAGGTCAAACCTCTGGGGACTCCTGAAATTAGGGGCGGAAGTGACGGTGGTGGGGCCCTTAACTCTGCTTCCCCCGGGTCTGAAGGAAATGGGAGTAAAAGTCTCTACAGACCTGGACAGCTGTCTGGAGGAGGCAGAAGTAATATATATGCTTCGACTGCAGATGGAGAGGCAGAAGCGGGGATATTTTCCCTCCATTGGGGAATATAAAAAGTATTTCGGCTTGACCGGGGAAAGAGTCAAAAGAATTTCCCCTTTTGCGGTGATTATGCACCCGGGGCCCGTGGTGCCCGGGATTGAAATGGACCAGAGTGTTATGGAGGATTCCCGGTGCCTGGTTCAGGAACAGGTGAAAAATGGAGTATTTGTTCGGATGGCTGTTCTGGAACTCTGGATTGCCGGGGAGGTGAACTGATTTATGTATACACTGATAAAGGGCGGCACGGTACTAAATCCCCCTGGTGGATTGTTTAAAAAAATGGATATCCTGATTCAAGAAGGGGTTATTACAGAAATTGCCCCGGGCATTGAGAGGGAAACAGCACAAGTAATTGACGCGTCGAACCTGCTGGTGGTTCCGGGCCTGGTGGACCCCCATGTGCACCTCCGGGAACCCGGAGGAGAAGGGAAGGAAACCATCCGCTCCGGCTGCGCTTCTGCAGCGGCGGGAGGGTATACCTCAGTGGCCTGTATGCCCAACACCCGGCCGGTAATGGACAACCGGTTGATTGTCGAGCATGTAAAAAGTACTGCGGCCCGGGAGGGTGTGGTGAGGGTGTATCCCATCGGAGCCATAACCAGGGGTTCTCTGGGAGAGGAACTGGCTGAAATGGGATTGATGGTCCAGCAGGGGATTGTGGCTGTTTCCGATGACGGGCAGCCGGTGGACAGCGCATCGATAATGCTTTCGGCCATGCAGTATGCTGCCATGTTTGACCTTCCGGTAATCAGCCACTGCGAAGAACGGTCACTGGCCCAGGGAGGTTCCATGCATTATGGACTTCAGAGCACCTTGCTGGGGGTCAAAGGGATACCTGATGCGGCAGAGGCAGTTATGGCTTCCCGGGACATCCTGCTGGCGGAACTGGCCGGTGCCCGGCTGCATATTGCCCATGTTAGTTCTGCCAAAACGGTAGATTTCATCAAAATGGCCCGGGCTAAAGGATTAAAGGTGACGGCGGAAGTTACCCCCCATCATCTGATATTGACCGATGAGGACATAGATGGTTTTGACACCAGCTTTAAAATGAATCCTCCCCTGAGGAGCAGGGAGGACCGAAGCGCTCTGAGGGAAGCCCTGAGAGATGGCACTATAGATATGATTGCCACGGATCATGCTCCCCACAGTATCCTGGACAAGGATGTGGAATTTGAAGAGGCACCTTTTGGGGTGGTTGGACTGGAAACCGCCTTGCCTCTGGTGTTTACGGAACTGGTAGAACCGGGTATACTAACCCTGGAACAGGCCGTTTTCGCTTTAAGCTGCAGCCCTGCCCGGTTTTTGGGAATTGAAGGGGGCAGCATCCAGGTGGGCGTTCAAGCAGACCTTACATTGATTAACCCGAAGGCAGAAAAAGTAGTGGATAAGAATACTTTTTACTCCAAAGGTAAAAACACTCCCTTCCACGGACGGAAAGTCAGGGGACTCCCGGTAATGACCCTGGTAGGGGGAAGGGTGGTCATGAAGGACGGCTTGGTAAAAGGAGCATAGGGGCAGAGGGGCCCTAAAAATAGAAATTCTACTCAATGGAGAGGAAGGGGTAAATATGAACGCAGTATTAATGCTGGCTGATGGAACCTCTTTTCAAGGGAAGATGTTCGGAAGCCGGGTCAGGGCAGTAGGAGAAGTTGTTTTTAACACTTCCATGGGGATGTATGGGGAAATAATAACGGACCCTGCCTCCCGGGGTCAAATTGTGGTGATGACATTTCCTCTGATTGGCAACTACGGGATTCACTCCGCAGAACTTTTCAGCAGCCAGGTTCACGCCTGCGGCCTGGTCCTCCGGGAGGGTGCCGCGGAACCCAGCAGCTGGAGAATGGAGAGTACACTGGAAAAATTTCTGGAGGAGAATGGTTTGCCGGCACTGGTAGAGGTAGATACCCGGGCACTGACCCGGCATATCCGACAAAAGGGTTCTATGCCGGGTATGATTGCAGCCCTGGAGGAGGCGGACCCTGCGGTATTGAAGGAATACCAGACTGCCCCGGTGGCGCTGATAGAAAAAGTCACCAATTCTAAGTCTTATACACTGGGAGAAGAAAAAGATCCCATAGTAATTGTAGATTTAGGTATGGGCAGGTGGCTTCCCGGAGCCCTGGAGAAAGAGGGCCTGGGAGTCAAAATATTCCCTGCCTTTACTGCTGCAGAAGAGATTTTAAAGGCAAACCCCCGGGGGCTGGTTATTTCCAGTGGGCCCGAGGGAGACCCGAAAATAGAAAGTATTGCCCGGGAGCTCAGCCCGGCCATAAACAGCCTCCCTACCCTGGGTATAGGAGTGGGAATGGAGGTTATTGCTCTGGCCATGGGTGCAAAGCGTAAAAAAATGAAATTCGGTCACCGGGGTACCAATCACCCGGTAACGGACCTGGTCGGAGGCAGGAACTTTATCACCTGTCAGAATCATGGATACGTGGTGGAGGAATCCAGCATAGAAAAGACCGGCTTGAAGGTTACTGAGAAAAACATTCATGACGGAACCATTGAAGGAATCGCCCATGAAGAGATGCCGGTTCTGGGTGTGCAGTACTACCCTTCTACGGAACCCACTCAGGAGGGAGAAGAAACCTGTTATTCCCGTTTTAAAAAGTTGTTGAAAATATAGCAGGAGGTTGGGAAAGATGCCAAAGAGAAAAGACCTGAAAAAAGTGATGGTAATCGGCTCTGGCCCCATTGTAATCGGCCAGGCTGCTGAGTTTGACTATGCCGGGACCCAGGCCTGCCGGGCCCTGAAGGAGGAGGGGATCCAGGAAGTAATACTGGTAAACAGCAATCCAGCCACTATTATGACGGACCCCCACATTGCCGATAAGGTGTATATTGAACCCCTTACTGCGGAGTTTGTGGCCAGAATCATCGGCAAAGAGAAACCTGACGGACTCCTTCCCACCCTGGGGGGGCAGACCGGGTTAAACCTGGCGGTAGAACTGGCGGAATTGGGAGTGCTGGAGGAGGAAGGGGTCGAGCTTTTAGGGACCCCCCTGGAAACCATTAAAAAAGCGGAGGACCGGGAGCTCTTCAAACAGATGATGACGGATATTGGAGAACCGGTCCCGGAAAGCGCCATTGTTACCACCTTTAAGGAAGCACGAGAATTTACGGAATCCATCGGTTATCCTGTAATCATCCGGCCCGCTTATACCCTGGGAGGAACCGGTGGAGGGATTGCCCACAACCTGCAGGAGCTGGAGGCCATCACTGTGCGGGGACTGCGCTACAGTCGGATTAACCAGGTGCTCATTGAGAAGAGCGTGGTGGGTTGGAAAGAGATGGAGTTTGAGATGATGAGGGACAGCAGGGGAAACTGTATCGTAATCTGCGGGATGGAGAATCTGGACCCCATGGGGGTTCATACCGGGGACAGCATTGTAACCGCCCCTATCCAGACATTGACTACTACGGAATTTCACCGCCTGCGGCAGTCCTGTATAAAAATCATGCATGCCCTGGGGATTGAAGGGGGATGCAACGTTCAGTTTGCGGTGGATACAGAAAGCTTTGACTATTATGTTATTGAGGTAAATCCCCGGGTCAGCCGATCCAGTGCCCTGGCTTCCAAGGCAACAGGATATCCCATTGCTAAAGTATCTGCTAAAATTGCCGTGGGACTCAGCCTGGATGAAATTCAGAATCCGGTAACCCGGAAAACTACCGCCTGCTTTGAGCCCACCATCGATTATGTGGTGATGAAGATTCCCCGATGGCCCTTTGACAAATTCTATAAAGCGGACCGGGTACTGGGCACTCAGATGAAGGCCACCGGTGAAGTCATGTCCATTGACCGGACCCTGGAGTCCTCCCTGATGAAGGCCCTGCGTTCGCTGGAAATCGGGGTTTATGGGCTTCTGCTGCCTGGTGTTTCCCGGCTGTCCATGGAGGAAATCAAGACCAGGATTGTCCAGGCGGATGACGAGAGAATTTTTCTCCTGGCGGAAGCTCTGAGAAGAGATATGACCATAGAAGAGATTAATGAGCTTACCAAAATAGATCCCTTCTTTCTGAAAAAAATAAAAAACATAATAGATGGAGAAAAGGAAATCAAACGGGTTGGTTTTGAAGGTTTAAATGAAGAGAATATGCTGAACTTTAAAAAACTGGGGTTCTCCGATGCGGAGATGGGCCTGCTGTTGGACCGGGAAGAGGAGGAAATCAGGGAGAAACGGTACGGGTGGAATATCAAGCCGGTGTACAAAATGGTGGATACCTGTGCCGCGGAGTTTGATGCGGAGACGCCCTACTACTACTCCACCTATGAGCAGGAAAATGAAGCGGAGCAGTCTCAGAAAGATAAGGTCATTGTTATTGGTTCCGGCCCCATTCGCATCGGGCAGGGAATTGAATTTGATTACTGTTCTGTCCATGCGGTTTGGGCTCTTAAGGAGACCGGTGTAGAGTCCATTATTATCAATAACAATCCAGAGACGGTGAGCACTGATTTTGACACGGCCCACAGGCTTTACTTTGAGCCCCTGACCACAGAAGATGTTCTGCACGTAATTGAACAGGAGAATCCCCTGGGAGTGGTGGTGCAGTTTGGGGGACAGACCGCCATCAACCTGGTGGAGCCCCTCCATCAGGCGGGAGTAAAAATTTTGGGTACCTCTGTGGAACAGATTGCCCGGGCAGAGGACCGGGAGCAGTTTGACCAGCTGTTAAACAAGCTGGATATTCCCAGGCCTGCAGGAAAAACCGGGTTCTCCCTGCAGGATGCCAGGGATACGGCAGAGGAAATAGGTTTTCCCATGGTAATTCGTCCTTCCTATGTGCTGGGGGGCAGGGCCATGGAGATTGTCTTTAATGAACACCAGCTGACATCATACATGGAAACGGCTGTACGGGTTTCTCCCAAACACCCCATCTTAATTGACAAATATGTAAAGGGGATTGAGATTGAAGTAGATGCTGTTTCTGACGGAGAGGACGTATTCATCCCCGGAATCATGGAGCATATAGAAAGGGCTGGAGTGCACTCCGGAGACAGTATCGCTGTTTATCCCGCTCAAAACCTCCGCCCTGAAACGGAAGCCACTATCGTGGATTATGCCACCCGAATATGCCGGGAAATGAAGGTAAAGGGTATGGTGAATATTCAATTTGTGGTGAGCCACAGAAAGGTGTATATCATTGAAGTGAATCCCCGTTCCAGCCGTACAGTACCCATTATCAGCAAGGTAACGGGAGTTCCCATGGTAAACCTGGCTACCAAGGTGGTTATGGGGGAAACCTTGAAAGAATTGGGGTACGGCAGCGGCCTGCACCCCAATCGTGGATTCGTAGCCATCAAAGCCCCGGTATTTTCCTTCGCCAAGATGATTGAGGTGGATATCTCCCTGGGACCGGAAATGAAGTCTACGGGAGAAGTTCTGGGGGTAGACCAGGAATATTCCAAAGCTCTTTACAAAGCTCTGCAGGCTGCGGGCATGGATGTCCCCAAACAGGGGGGTATTCTAGCCACCATAGCAGACAAGGATAAAACCGAAGCGGTTTCCCTGATACAGGGATTCTCCAACCTGGGCTATAAAATTTATGCTACCCGGGGCACCGCGGAATACTGCCGCAGCCAGGGGGTTGAGGTATGCGTGGTGAACAAGATAGAGGAGGGCAGCCCCAACCTGCTGGATTTAATCCGGGAGGATAAGATTAAGCTGGTCATAAACACTTTGACCAAGGGCCGGGCTCCGGAAAGGGACGGATTCAAGATTCGCCGGGAGGCTGTGGAGCAGTCCATTCCCTGCCTGACCTCACTGGATACCGCGGCCGCTCTTCTAAATGTGTTGAATTCTATAATCTTTAAGATGAATCCTATTGAAGAGTATATCAGTTAATGTTTAATCGTATCAGGTTTCCGTTATATCGGCGGTTTGGCAGGAGCCGCAGATGTTAAAGCATATTTTCTGCTCTCCTGCGGGAAAGAGTTTAAATGTCAATTTCTAAGATTTCTAAGATTATTCTTAAAAAGGGAGTTATGATAACATGCTGTTCTCCAGTAAAAGCGAAATCGTGCAGCATCAAAAAAAAGGCCCGGCACTTTTCCGGATTGATTTACATGCCCCGGAAATCTGTGGAGAGGCCAGGCCCGGTCAGTTTGTTCATCTGAAGGTGGAGGAACGGGGCTACCATCCTCTGCTGCGGCGGCCCTTCAGTATTTATGACCTGGACAGGCAGGAGGGGGTGCTTTCGATCACCTATAAAGTGGTGGGACTGGGCACGGAAATCCTGTCGCAAAAAAGACAGGGAGAAACCCTGGAAATCATGGGTCCCCTGGGCCGTCCGTTTACTCAATGGAAAGAGGACCAGAAAATAATTATGGTAGCCGGAGGGGTGGGCTATGCCCCGCTGAACTTTCTGGCCCGGGAGCTGTTGGGACGGAATATTAAACTGGAGGTGCTGCTGGGGGCCCGAAAGGAAGAAGAACTGGTGGGGGAAGAAGACCTCAAAGCTATGGGGATTGCTCCGGAGATAGCTGTGGAGGAAGGTCCCCGGGGATTTGCCGGAAGGGTTACGGAACTGCTGAAAAGAAAGCTGGAGGAGGAATCATTTCACCGCCTGTACTCCTGCGGTCCCTGCTCCATGCTGAAGGAGGTAACCCGTATTTCCCGGGAAAAGTCACTGAAAGGAGAGGTTTCCCTGGAGTCAATCATGGCCTGCGGTGTAGGAGCCTGCCTGGGGTGTGCTTTTCCGGTGAATGAAGGCTCTTCCGAAAGTAAACTGGAGGTTTCAATTGGGGAAAGCAGCGGCCCAAAGACTTCCTATCAGAGGGTCTGTGTGGAGGGACCTACTTTTTCCCTGGAGGAGGTGTTTTAATGAACCAACCGGACTTGTCAGTGGAAATCGGGGGGATTTCTTTAAAAAACCCCGTGATGAGTGCCTCAGGATGTTATGGGTATGGAAAAGAATATGGTGCTTTTTATGATGTTGAGAAGCTGGGCGCCCTGGTGGTAAAGGGTACCACCCTTGAACCCAGAGAGGGCAACCCTCCCCCCAGGATTGTAGAAACCGCTGCGGGGATTCTCAATTCCGTGGGGCTGCAGAATCCAGGAGTAGAGTATTTCATAAATGAAGAAATTAGAACTTTTTCCGGAAGCAGTATTCCTTTAATTGTAAATATTGCCGGAAACCTGGAGGAAGAATATATCCGGCTGGCGGAAAAACTGGATCCGGTGAAAGAAGTAAGCGGCCTGGAGGTAAATATATCCTGTCCCAATGTAAAAAAAGGGGGCATGGCTTTTGGTACCGATGTAGAATGTGCCCACCGCCTGGTGAAAGGGGTTCGGGCGGTTACTTCGAAACCTTTAATTGTAAAACTTTCACCCAATGTGACCGATATCACAGGGGTGGCCCTGGCAGCCCAGGAGGCAGGGGCGGATGCCCTGTCCCTGATTAATACTCTGTTGGGCATGGCCATCGATATTCACAGCCGCAAACCGGTGTTAGGAAATGTTTTGGGAGGGCTTTCCGGGCCTGCTGTAAAACCTGTGGCCCTGCGTATGGTCTGGCAGGTGTCGGAAAAGGTAAGGATCCCCGTGGTGGGAATGGGAGGAATTATGACCGCCGAAGATGCCCTGGAATTCATTATGGCCGGGGCTTCTGCTGTGGCAGTGGGGACTGCAAATTTTATTAACCCCCTGGCAATTCCAGATATTATTGAAGGGATAGCCGGATACATGATAGAGAATAATATTCGTGAATTCAAGGAATTAATCGGTGCAGCCCGAAAAGGAGCGTGATATTGATGATTATCGTTGCCCTGGATGTGGACACCCGGGAGCTAGCATTGGAACTGGTGGACCGGTTAAAAGGCCGGGTAGATTTTTTTAAAGTAGGGATGCAGCTTTATAACAGCCACGGCCCTGCCATTATTTCTGAAATCAAGGGAAAAGGGGTCAAGGTATTCCTGGACCTGAAATTTCATGATATCCCTAATACGGTGGGGGCCGCTTCAGCGGCTGCAGTACGGCTGGGAGCGGACATGTTCAATGTCCATGCCCAGGGAGGAGAAGCCATGCTCCGGAAGGCTGTGGAATCGGCTCAAGAGGAAGCCCTTCGCCTGAACCGGGAGAAACCCTTAATTATTGGCGTGACGGTTCTTACCTCCATGAACCAGGAAACCCTTCGGCAGCTGGGAGTAGAGAGACCTTTGGAACAGCAGGTGAAAAGCCTGGCGGAACTCTGTCAACGGGCGGAACTGGACGGCGTGGTGGCCAGCCCCCGGGAAATACAGATTATCAGGGAGACCTGCGGGAAGGACTTTATTGTTGTAACCCCTGGAGTTCGGCCTGTATGGTCTTCTAAGGATGACCAGGAGCGGGTGAATACCCCTGGAGAAGCGGCTTCCCAGGGAGCCAGCTACCTGGTTATTGGAAGGCCCATCACCGCGGCTCCGGATCCCGGAGAAGCTGCGGATAAAATATTGGCTGAAATTAATAAATGAGATAGGCAGACAAGGGAAAACAAGGGAAAACAGTGAAGACAGGGGACAGTCCTGGAGACAGCAGAGACAGGGGGACGAATCTCAACTGTCGCCTGAGTGCTGAAAAAGAAATATTTGAACAAATTAAACATTGTAATAAGTAAAAGAACTTCTGGAAAAAGATCAGGGAAATGGAGGGATATTTTTATGTCGGAAGCTCGAGTTTTGGAGATTTTTGAAAAAAGCGGAGTTTTGCTGGAGGGTCATTTTCAGCTGACTTCCGGAAAGCACAGCCAGCGGTATATGCAGATCGCCCAGGTACTGCAGTATCCCCGGTACAATGTAGAGCTCTGCGGATACCTGGTAGAGCCGTACCAAAATCAGCAGATAGACCTGGTGGTTGGCCCGGCCATGGGAGGAATTATTATTGCCTATGAAGCGGGGAAACAGCTGAACTGCAGCGCTTTTTTTGCGGAGCGGGAAGAAGGAAAGATGGCTTTTCGCAGAGGCTTTAAAATATCTAAAGGACAAAGGGTTCTGGTGGTAGAAGACGTGGTTACCACAGGAGGTTCGGTAAAAGAAGTAATCGACCTGGTTCTTCAAGAAGGGGCACAGGTAGCAGGTGCGGCTTCCTTTGTAGATAGAAGCGGTGGCAAGGTGGACCTGGGAGTGCCCCTTACCAGCCTGGTGTCCGTAAATATTGAAACCTTTGAACCGGAACAATGCCCCCTCTGCGCCAGCGGGGTTCCCCTGGTAAAACCGGGAAGCCGTAAGCCGGCGTAATTGATAAAGCAGTTTGAAAACCTCAAGAAGTAAATTCTCAAAAAACCAATAACAGGCTTTTTCATTCTTAAAGCACCGGCTTTCCCGGTGCATTTATTTTTTATCAAAATGTGTCGAAACCCCTGGAATAAGCTTTCTATTGTCCTGAAGGTAAATAACAAAATATATTAATTCGTCCAAAAAATAAATATAAAATT
>SKNC01000119.1 GCA_007120745.1 Bacillota bacterium | reverse complement strand
CACAGCGATAGAGCCCTCCAAAAACTGCTTCACGCTTCATCCTCCTCCTTCACCATAATAATGTCCTTTTCCGGGCACTCCTCCGCACATATACCGCAACCTTTACAGTATCGATAATCCGTTTGATAAGTATTCTTTCCACTTCCCTTTAAAACTCCCTCCGGACACAAAAGGGCACACAGGCTGCAGTCTATACATTTTTCTCGTAAAAATTGTGGTTTTAACCCCATACGCCAGGAACCGGTTTCATGCTCCCGGGTGGTTCCCGGCCTGGATATGATTTTAACAAACATGGGCTTTTCCTCCCTACATTTACTAAGCATACTTTTTACCGGGCATACTTTTCTTGAAAATATTGATAGCCTTCTCTGAAAGCTTCTTGGTTTAGACGGGCTATTTTTTCAGGAAACTTTTCCTCTACGGCTTTTTCCAGGCTTTCCAGTGATACTTCTCCAGAACCTGCGGAATAGGCTCCCAGGAGCATGGTGTTTCCCATCGGCCTTCCGAAAATTTTTCTGGACAGTTCATCTGCCGGTATGGTGTATATTTGAATTCCCTCCTGGGACGGTACAGCTTCATGTTCCTGCTGATTTATATAAGCCGCTCCGCCCTTTTTCATTCCGTGAAACACATCAAAACCCCGCATCAATGTGGCATCTACCACCAATATGTAATCAGGTTCGTAAACTTGACTTCTAATCCTGATGGGTCGGTCGCTAATACGTACAAAACTGTTCATGGGAGCGCCCATTCGGGCTGCACCAAAATGAGGAAATGCAAGGGCATATCGACCTTCCAGGAACACGGCGGTTCCCAGGAGAGCGGCCACGGTGATCGCCCCCTGTCCTGCCCTGGCGTGAATGGAGATTTCTTTCACTTTTTTCCCTCCTGTACTGTTCAAAATAAAAATATATTTGTTTATTTTGACACTTTCGTAATATTTCCTTCTTAAAATGTCATGAACGCAGATAAAAAGATTTGCGCCGAAAGGTTATTTCACCACAAAAAACCATTCATAATACACCTTACAATTAAAAATGACAATTCACAACTTAAATCCCTCTTCCAAATTCACTTATACATGGTTAATACCGCCTTTCAGCTTGACTTTTTATATTTGTTAAGATAAATTAGGATTAATTAAAAATATAAAAGGAGGAATAATATGATTCCTTACAAAATTCTCCTGGACGAGCAGGACATGCCCAGGCAGTGGTATAACATCCAGGCAGATCTGCCCAATCCCATAAAACCTGCTTTGAACCCGCAGACCCAGAAACCCCTTACTCCCGATGATCTTTTGCCTATTTTTCCCATGCCCCTGATTCTACAGGAGGTTTCTACCGAGCGCTGGATTGATATTCCTGATGAAATACTGGAAATTTATAAATTGTGGAGGCCTTCTCCTTTGCACAGGGCCTATAACCTGGAAAAAGCGCTGCAGACTCCCGCAAGAATCTACTACAAGCAGGAGGGGGTCAGCCCGGCGGGAAGCCATAAACCCAATACGGCTATAGCCCAGGCCTATTATAACAAAGTCTCCGGCATGAAACGGCTAGCCACCGAAACCGGGGCAGGACAGTGGGGAAGCGCCCTGAGTTTAGCCTGCAGCCTGTTTGGCCTGGAATGCACCGTGTACATGGTTAAGGTAAGCTACCACCAGAAGCCGTACCGGCGTTCCCTGATAGAAACATGGGGAGCCAATGTGATTCCCAGCCCCAGCAACCTGACCAATTCCGGCAGAAAAGTTCTGGAGGAAGACCCCGATTCCATGGGAAGCCTGGGAATTGCCATCAGCGAGGCAGTGGAGGACGCAGCTACCCGGGAAGACACCAACTATTCCCTGGGAAGCGTGCTGAACCACGTACTGCTGCACCAGACAATCATTGGGCTGGAGGCCAAGGCCCAGTTGGCCAAAGTAAATGAATACCCGGATGTAGTAGTGGCCTGCTGCGGCGGGGGAAGCAACTTTGGAGGAATCGCCTTCCCCTTCCTTTATGATAAAATAAACGGAAAAGACATACAGGTGATTGCCGTAGAACCTTCTGCCTGTCCTACCCTGACCCGGGGTGAATTTACCTATGATTATGGTGATCTGGCCAAGTTAACCCCGCTGTGCATGATGTATACACTGGGGCATGACTTTGTACCTCCGGGAATTCATGCAGGAGGATTGAGGTACCACGGTGATTCTCCCCTGGTAAGCCAGGTAGTTAATGACAACCTGGCAGAAGCCCGGGCCTTAAACCAGCTGGGTGTTTTTGAGGCAGCCATGCTGTTCACCCGTAACGAAGGCATCCTGCCTGCTCCGGAATCAGCTCATGCCATCAGGGGAGCCATCGATGTGGCCCTGGAGTGCAAGGAAAGCGGAGAAGCAAAGACTATCCTCTTTAACCTCAGCGGGCACGGCCATTTCGACCTGACAGCTTATGATGACTACCTGGCAGGCAAGCTGGATGACTATGAATATCCCGATGAAGCCATAAAAAAATCCCTGGCCGGCTTACCAAAGATTGAGCTGTAACCCGGAAAAATTTAACTGGCTCCTTATTGTGCCAGGAAACGCTGAAATTTGAGTTTAAGATTTTCAAAAAATACATGGGTCAGCACCCTGCTTAAACCAGTAAGGGCTTGAAAAGAAGGTATTAAGTGATAATAAAATAAACAAGCAAAAGAGAGAACTGACGTTCTCTCTTTTGCTTTCCATTGCTAATTTTTGCTTTTATTAATTTTTTTAATATTCTTTACTCTGTTGAACTTTGTTATGTTAACTATATGGGTTCAGCCTACATCATGGGCATTCCGCCGGGCATTCCGCCGGGCATTCCCATGCCGCCGCCTCCGTCTTCATCAGGCATATCGGCAACAACCGCTTCGGTGGTCAGGAACATGGCAGCAATGCTGGCCGCATTCTGCAGCGCAGAGCGGGTAACCTTGGCCGGGTCCACGATGCCGGCAGCCATCATATTTTCATAACTATCATTTACCACGTTATATCCAATACCTGCTTCAGAGTTCTTGATTTTTTCCACTACAATGGATCCCTCAATGCCTGCATTTTCAGCAATCTGCCGAACAGGTTCTTCTAAAGCACGGCGAATCAGAACAACCCCTGTAGCTTCATCCCCCTGAGAAGTTTCTAACAGCTGATCCAATGCTTTCAGGGGCACCAGGAAAGCCACACCACCACCAGAAACGATCCCTTCTTCCACGGCTGCCCGGGTCGCAGACAGAGCATCTTCAACCCGAAGCTTCTTTTCTTTCATTTCTGTTTCTGTAGCAGCTCCAACCTCCAGGACGGCAACGCCGCCGGCCAGTTTAGCAAGCCTTTCCTGAAGTTTCTCCTTATCAAATTCAGAAGTTGTGCCATCCATTTGTGTCCTAATCTCCTGTATCCGCTTTTCAATATCTGCAGTATCTCCAGCGCCGTCTACAATGACAGTTTCTTCTTTGCTAATTCTCACCTGACGGGCGCTTCCCAGCATGTTCATTTCAACATTTTTGAAATCCAGGCCCAGGTCTTCGGAAATCACCTGTCCGCCGGTTAAAATTGCAATATCCTGCAGCATGGCTTTTCTCCGGTCTCCAAATCCGGGGGCTTTTACAGCGACACAGGTAAAGGTGCCCCGAAGCTTGTTAACTACCAGGGTTGCCAGTGCCTCTCCCTCCACATCTTCTGCAATCAGCATCAGGGACTTGCCCTGCTGAACGATTTTTTCTAACAGGGGGAGAATATCATGTATATTGGAAACCTTTTTATCCGTCATGAGAATAAAGGGCTCATCCAGCACGGCTTCCATCTTTTCCGTATCCGTTACCATGTAGGGGGATATGTACCCCCGGTCAAACTGCATGCCTTCTACCACGTTGAGTTCCATGGTGAATCCCCTGGATTCTTCCACAGTAATAACACCATCTTTGCCTACTTTGTCCATAGCTTCAGCAATCATTCCACCTATTTCAGAATCATCAGCGGAAATAGAAGCTACCTGGGAGATGGCTCCTGTGGTTTCTACAGGGCTGGAACTAGTCTTAATTTCTTCCACAGCCACCTTTACTGCCTTTTCAATCCCCTTCTTTAAAATCATGGGGTTGGCACCAGCAGCCACGTTGCGAATTCCTTCCCGAATTATGGCTTGAGCCAGGAGAGTAGCGGTGGTAGTCCCGTCACCAGCAACGTCCTGAGTCTGATTCGCAACTTCCTTTACCAGCTGCGCTCCCATATTTTCAAAGGGATCCTCCAGTTCAATTTCCCGGGCAATGGTCACGCCGTCATTGGTAATTTGAGGAGAACCAAACTTTTTATCTAAAACAACATTACGGCCTTTAGGACCCAAAGTAACTTTTACTGTATCTGCCAGCTGATTAACACCCTTTTCCAACTTTTTACGGGCATCTTCACTGAATTTTATTTCTTTTGCCATTAAACTTACCTCCCTATTTAAATACTATAAATTAAGAATCTTTTTCTTTGTTACTCCTTTACAGCTAAAACATCGTCTTCTCTTAAAACTAAATATTCCGTATCGCCGACCTTAAATTCTGCGCCGGCATATTTGGAAATCACAATTCGGTCTCCCACCTTAACATCCATGGGGACCTTCGTTCCGTCATTAAGAATTCTGCCGCTTCCCACTGCTACTACCTCAGCTTCTGTGGGCCTTTCCTTTGCCTTATCAGGCAGAACAATACCGCCGGCAGTCTTTTCTTCCACTTCCACCAGCTTTACGATGACTCTGTCTCCTAAAGGTCTCAGATTCACTTAAAATACCCTCCTTTAAATATTACTTTTTTATTTACCTTACTTTATATTGTTAGCACTCATCTAAAGTGAGTGCTAACAGTGTCGTTATAATATTAACTAATTTGGTTTTTGTAGGCAAACCTCTAAATAAAGGATAAGGATGAATTATCTCTTATTTAATGCAAATATATCGTTATTGGTTTAATTTTCTCTATTTATCTAATATTTATCTTTTGTCCCTCTAACAAGAAATTATTATATCCTTATCCAAAAAAATTATTCTTTCATACGCCGGGTACAGGTTAACAATTGAGGAAATTTTAAGTTTTTTTATGTTTCTCCCCGGGCGCAGTCTGAAACTCTGCCTTTCATTAATTCTATAGCATGGGGAAGAGCCGGTTCAATAAACTCCAGGCACTCCCTGACAGCTTTGGGGCTTCCCGGGAGGTTGATAATCAGCGAACTGCCCCGGACTCCACAAACTGCCCGGGAGAGCATGGCATGGGGGGTTTTCTTCAAGCTTTCCGCCCTCATCACCTCGGCTATTCCTGGAACCACCTTTTCTATCACAGCAGTGGTTGCCTCGGGCGTATTGTCCCTGGGACTTAAACCGGTCCCACCGGTGGTCAAAATGACTTCCGCTTTCAGCTGGTCCGCGAAATATATTAACTTTTCCTGAATGGATTCCACATCATCAGGAACCAGAGCATATTCCAGGACTTCCCCCCCCAGCCTCTGTACAATTTCTTCAATCACTTTTCCACTTTTGTCTTCCCTCTCACCCCTGGCCCCCCGATCACTGGCGGTCAATACAGCGGCTCCAAACATTTTACCACCTCATTTTTTTTAATAAAAAGACAAGGGGACGGTTCTCTTGTCTTAGAGACACGATAAGACAAGAGAACCGTCCCCTTGTCTTACCCTTATCAATGGCTGGTCCAAAGAATCTTCCCCGAATCCTCCAGGTCATATCCCCCGAGTTGTTCTACTTCTTCTTTAAACTGTTCGGAGTTAATCATCTCCAGCAGCCTTTGAATCTTTTCCGTTTCCAGGAATTCTTCAGGAATAATGAGGTCATACCGTTCCCTGGCCAGCGGAATAAAGTCCAGTCCCAAAGCCCGGGAAGCAGCTAAAACTCCCAGACCCGTATCAGCGGCTCCTGAGGCCACCGCCGCAGCCACAGAGAGGTGGCTGTATTCCTCCCGGTCATAGCCTTTTATTTTTTGGGGATCCAGATTCAGCTGTTTTAGATGGTAATCCAATAAAAGCCGGGTGCCGGCTCCCCTCTGGCGGTTCAAAAAGGATACATCTTCCCTGACCAGGTCTTCCAGTTTCGTAATACTTTTGGGATTTCCAGCAGGCACAAAAAGTCCCTGCTGCCGGTAAACCAAATTTATCAGGGCTGCTTTTACCCCGGGCAGCAGCCTCTTTATAAACGGAACATTATATTCTCCCGTCTGCTCATCCAGCAGGTGGCTCCCTGCCAGGTGAGTTTCCCCTCTTCTCAGGGCCAATATCCCCCCCATGCTGCCAACATGAGCCGAGGAGAGACCGGTTTCAGGATAGTACTGCCGAAGCAGGTTAGCCAGAATATCCAGGGTTAAATCATGGCTTCCGATACTTACAATGGTATTCTTTATTTCCGACAGGTCCTTTACCAGTTCTACGAAGATATTTTCCCCTACCTCCAGGCCCTCTTTCAGCTGTGGAATTCACACAAATCCATCGGCTCTTACCAGGGAAGTGATTACTCCAGAACCCCTGGGCAGTGGGGTGGCCATAATTTTATCTCCCACCTGTCCCAGTTTCACCCGTAAAAATTCCTCTGCTTTAAAGGAGGAAACTACCCTCCGGGACATTACTGCTTCAACTTGACTTCGCCGGGGAGGCACTACCCCTTGAAGTTTGTAAACCAGCGGTTTTACCAGGAGGTCCAGGATAAAAAATGCGGCCACAGGGTAACCGGGCACGCCAATCACCGGTTTTCCCTGCACAATTCCAATCACCGTAGGCTTTCCCGGCTTTATGGCCACACCATGGGTTAAAAGCTCTCCTGTTTCCTCTACAATAGCCGCAGTATAATCTCTGGACCCTGCGGAGGACCCGGCATTGACCAGGACAACATCGCTGTCTTTTACCGCCTCCAAAAGAGCCTCTTTAATCCGGTCATATTCATCTTTTACAATCTCCAGGGCCCTGGGTTTCCCGCCCCAACGGGTAATCAGGCCGGAAAAAAACCGGGAGTTAAACTCAACAATTTTCCCGGAGCCAGGCATTTCACCGGGCTGTACCAGTTCGGAGCCGGTTGGGATAATAGTTACCACCGGCTTTTTCCTCACCTTAACCTCCCATATGCCCCCGGCCAGCATGGCCCCTATATCCTCGGGACCGATGGTATGGTTCACCGGGATAATCAGCTCCGTGGCTACAATATCTTCCCCCATCACCCGCACATGCTGCCAGGGAGCTGCGGCGGAAATAATTTCTATGGTTTCAGAATCTACCTGGTGAATATCTTCAATCATAATTACCGCATCGAAGCCTGAGGGCAGCGGGTGCCCGGTATCAATGGGAACATACTGCTCCTTTAATTTCAGGTGTTTCGGGGAGGTTTCCATGGCCCCGTACGTATCTGCCGATTTAACGGCAACTCCATCCATGGCGGAGGCATGGTAGTGGGGTGAAGAAATAACGGCAAAAACCGGTTCCGCCGTAATCCTGTCCAGGGCTTTCTCAACGGGAACCGTTTCCCAGGCAGGACTGATTTTTAATTCCTCTATCCTTCGAAAAAAAATATCATAAGCTTCTTTTAATGGTACATTATCTAAATAAATATTCCTCTTTACCACCATACCATCTCCTGTAACTCATATTGACATTAGGGACAGGTCCCTTGTCCCTTTACTGGTTTACTTACATAATAAGATAATTTAGCTTGGGTGTCAGCAGGACATGAAGAATATAGCACCTATTCCCATTAATTGGTGGGACAAGGGACCTGTCCCCCTGTCCCACCTTTGTTTTAGGAGTAAAGCGCAACTTCTACTTCTTCTCCCTTTTCTATTCCTTCTTTATTTTGAGCAATACGAACCATGCCCCGGGCTTCAACCAGGGTAGTAATCAACCCTGACTTTCCGAAAACGGGTACTGCCCAGGTCTCTCCCTTTTCGTCAGTTTCCAGGGTTACCCTGATGTAGTCCTCCCTGCCCTGGGAAGAAGGAATGTTGCGGCTGATCTTTGCTGAAGTTTTTGGATAAATTATATCTTGAGGATTCATCCCCCGGAGCTTAATTATTACCGGCACCACAAATAAATCAAAGGTAACCAGGGCGGAAACGGGGTTGCCGGACAGCCCAAAAACAGGGGTCGATTCCACCATCCCAAAAATTGTGGGTTTTCCTGGACGAATGGAAATGCCGTGCACCAAAACCCCCGGATCTCCCAATTCATCAATAACCTTTGCGGTAACATCCCGGGTTCCCACGGAACTTCCCCCGGAGATTAAAATCAGAGAAGCCTCTTTTCTGGCTCTTTCTATGGCTTCCATCAAGACAGGAGCTTCGTCCTTGACAATGCCGTACAGCAGAGGATGAGCACCTGCCTGCTGAATAGCTGTGGCCAAGGCATAACTGTTTACATCCCGAATCTGTCCGGGAAGCGGCACCTCTTCGGGGGAAACCAGCTCGTCCCCGGTAGAAATAACGGCCACCCGGGGAACTTTGTTTACCTTGACTTTCATTACCCCGGCGGCAGCCAGGGCACCCAGGTCTTGAGGCCTTAGATAATGGTTTTTCTTTAGAATTATTTCTCCCTCTTTCAAATCCTCCCCCTGGAGAATTACATTTTCTCCCGGAGCCACGGGCCGGTAGGCGGCAATCATTTTCTCATCCAATTCTTCCGCATGCTCCAGCATTAAAACTCCATCGGCGCTTTCCGGCAGCATGCCCCCGGTGGATATTTTCATGGTTTCTCCGGAACTGATATCCCCGGAGGGGCTTCTTCCCATAAGAACTTCCCCTTTAACTTCCAGAAAAGCAGGCATCCCTTCGGAGGCTCCAAAGGTATCTTTAGCCCTTACAGCAAAACCGTCCATGGTAGAACGGCTGAAATGGGGAACAATTTCAGTGGAAATTATATCCTCGCCGGTTATCCTTCCCAGAGCGTGTATTAATTCTATCTCCTCTTGTTCCGCCTTCGTGGGCTTCACTGCACCTTCTATAATCTTTAGTGTTTCTTCTACTGTTAAAACTTCAAACAAGAATTTCCACCTCTTTTAGAAACAACCCAGTTCACAACGGGTAATTTTAATGTTCAGTTCATCCACTATTTTCCCCAGGTCTCCCAGGCTGATTCCGTGCTGTGCTGACAAATCGTGCAGCTTACCACAGGTAATTTGATTGTTATTAGTTTCGGCCTTGATAATGTCCTTAATTTTTTCTTCTGATAACATGATATCTCTCCCCCCATTTTTCCTATTATCTCAAGCTTAATCTATCAAAAAAAAAGGAGGGTGTCAACGATAGCACACCACTCCAGTTGAGCTGATAAGTAAATAGCATACAAAAGCTGTGGACAATGGGGCAGCGGAGAGCCCTCCCCGTTGCTGCGCTTTGAAGGGGAAAGTCAATTTAAGAGTCTCAAATTTCTGTCGGGAAGTTGATATCCTTCCCGCTCTGCCAGCACATCCAGGAACTCTGTTGCAATGTCTTCCAGTTCCAGGTTTACTTCCTTTCCCATAGCTCTGCCGTCAATCACTTTTAAGTAACTTCTGCACACCTCACATACGTGCACCTGCCGGGACCTGTCATCTTCTACAAAGAAAAATCTGAGTTTATTAAAGTCCCTGTTTTCACAGTAGGGGCATTCCACCCGGGGATAATACCATTGGGCATGACAAAGCCGGCATTCCAGTATCCTGGCTCCATCTTCTTTCCGGTGTTTGGCAATAGTAGCAGTTTGTCCACATACCGGACAGTAACCCCGGCGCCACAAAGAAAAGTCTGTAATTTTGGCTGTTTCTTCCATGTAAGCGTTGTAGAAAATGCTGGAAGCTGAAAAGGTTACAAAAGTGATAAGCTCGCTGTTCAGCCCTGTTCTTTCCTCCATACCAATTTCCCTTATATGCTGTTCCATCTGCGGCTTATCATAAATGGTAAAAAGATTAAGAAAATCCTGTACATTATCATAGGAAAATTCCCGGGCCTCAAATAATTTTTCTAAGTTATTTAAATTTTCCGGACTTTTTTCCTGAATGACTCTGGTAATGGATACCATAACCTCCTTGAAAACTGCCGGATCAAACTTCAGCTGCTGCTGGCTGAGAAGATAGCGGCCCTCTCTGAAAAAATCTCTAATTTCTTCTTCTGAAAAAGGCACTGAAACTTGAATTTGGTCCAAATATCCCTGGTGAACAACAAATATCCCTTTGTACATCTCGAAAGTTGGCGCCAGCTCTTCATTTTTTTCCAGGTACTTACTTATTTCTCTTTCTATACTGCCCACTGCGGGTGAGGCCGGCACCTCATTATTCATATCTTCAATTGAGCAGCCCAGCTTGGCAGCCAGGGGTCCTGAACAAATTGCCAGGACTGAAAGCCTTAAAAAATTCCTGCGAGATATTTTCATAAATTCTTCACCTCACTGATTTTTTAAGTTTGTACCCCCTATTTTTAACAGAACCGTAATACTTTTAAAAAGACAGAAACTTAAAATCCTACATATAGACCGGTTAATACCGGGTGTAGAATAAATTAATTATAATCTATTGATAACTATTTTTATATAGTTATTACTTTTATTTAATATTAATTTTTGTATTTTTAAGTATTCCTTTTCATTTGAAATTTGCCGCCGCCTTCTTCATACTCTTGCTGGCGGTGGACAAAACTGGCCTTGTTCATGCAGATCCTGTCAACGAACGTACTGGGGACTTTCACCTCGTCAGTCTCGAGCCCATGCCGGGCGCACCAAATAAAATGAGGGCGGCTTTTCAGCCGCCCTCAATGGGTAGTTTCAGCAATTCTTGGTTATTCGATGTTGTCTTTCTGCTGTGCTGCTTTATTTTCCAGGAACTTGTGCATGAACCCGACAGTTAATCCTACGGCTGCCAGAGTCTTGATGGGAGCCAGAGCCGCCATCAAAGCGTAATTGGCAAGGCTGACCTGAGGATCTGCGGGCAGGCCGCACTTATCGGGAGCATCGGGAAGCACATAGATGGTTCCCAATCCGCCCAGTTCTTCCACACCGTATACCTGTGCATTAGAATGTTTGCCCTTAATAAAGTCTACGCGGTCATTAGCTTCGCTAATTTTCGCATCCTTGTCACCATAGCTGACAGCTCCGGTGGGGCAGGTGGTGGCGCAGGCAGGGTTCAGCTGGTTGCCAGCACGGTCGAAGCACTGGGTGCACTTATACATTTTACCATCTGTTCCGCCTAACCTGGGCACATCAAAGGGGCAGGCAGTTACACAAAGACCGCAGGAAATGCAGGTCTCCTGGTCCACATTAACGGAACCCAGGCTGCTCTTGCCAATAGCATCCACAGGACAGACCGACGCGCAGGCAGGGTCAGAGCAGTGCAGGCAGCAGAACTTGGAGAAATACCACTTGACATCGCCCTCATCATGCTCGTTGAACATCACACGGCACCAGGTATCGGCGTCGAAGTCTGCGGGGTTCTCCATGGAACCTACGAAAGTAGTTTCCTGAGCCGGCAGCTGGTTCCAGTTTTTACAGGCTGTCTGGCATCCTTTACAGGCACAACACTTGGTTACAT
>SKNC01000092.1 GCA_007120745.1 Bacillota bacterium | reverse complement strand
ATGCCTCCATCTTTTTCTGCCTCCTTTTAAAACTCATTTTTCAATGTTTCTTTTTTCAGGATATTTAATAATCATGGTTCCCCCTCATAATCTAGTTCCACGCCTCGCCGGGAACAGTCTATAATATACAATCTTACAATAATAACTGATGCCTTATTCTTCATGTTTCCTTGCTTTCAAAACAACGGCAATTACAATTACTGACAAAATGAAAGCCCCTGCCAGGATCAATATATTCTGTATGTTTAGTACCTCTATTTCCATGTATATAGGGTTTTTATCTCCGGGGGTTAAATTCCATATTAATGTTCTTCCATCATTTTCTGTTGTGGATGCATTATGCTTCGCCGGCCTTATAGGCAGGTTCAGTGTAAAATCAAACCGCATGTTGCTAAGCATTCTTTCTCCCAGCAGCTGTTCAAAATCACCGGCAAATTCCCTTTCCAGGACTGTCAAGTCTAACTCCGTATCAAAAATAATCTGGTTTTTAAACAATCCTTTGTTAACAATCAGTTGGTCCATATCAAATTCATCGTTTAAAAGATATAAGCCGCTGCCTTCACCCATGTTTTCCACGACTTTTCGGGCCTCAATGCCTGTTTTTTCTCCACGAAAAACCGTCACCAAAAAACCCTCCACCTCCGCCTCTTTTATGAACTCCTCCAGAGGGTCGGAATCACTTTCGGTTAAAAACCTGTGCAGTAAAGGGTCCATGGCAATGCGGTACATGATTTCACCGCTGCCGTCTTTGTGAATGGTAAGTTCAATATCTACATCCACGCAGCCTGCAGCAAACAAGAGTATTATACACATCAGCAAAAGGTAAACCGTTTTAGATACCATTTTTTCTCCTTCAGCTTGTGAACTTATTTAAAGTTCCGGCGTGTTTTCCTTGAGTTTGGCATAAATATAAGTGCCAAAAATCATGCCGGAAAAGGTAAACAGGGCATATATCTTACCCTCTCCCAGCTGGGCCAGGACTGTTCCGGGACAGGCTCCTGCCATGCCCCAGCCGATGCCGAAAATCACTGCCCCCAAAAGGCTGAAGCGGCCCAGCTTTTTGTGACTGATTTTAACAGGCTGCCCACTGTGGGTGATCATCCCTTTAGACTGCAGCAGTCTCATGCCCAGATATCCCACCAGGATTGCTGTCAACATTACCCACGCCAGCTTGAAGTTGGTGCCGGTAAACATGTTAAAGATGAGATCAAACTCGGACGCACCTACCCGGCTTAAAGCGAAACCAAAAAGAAGGCCAAAACCAAATATGCCCATTTTTTGGTTCATTAGAATCCACCTCCCATGAAAAGTACCCGAACAATGTTTGCCGCTGCGGCTCCCCCCGCCAGAAAAAGCACCGTAACAATTATACTGGACATGTGAAGATTGGCGATGCCGTGGATGCTGTGGCCGGAAGTGCAGCCACCGGCAATACGGGCCCCCAGGCCCAGCAGCATTCCCCCAACAAAAAAGTAAATTGCGTTAAGCAGCGCAGGCCAACCCGCGATTATGGTAAACTGCCCCATTTCAGGGATGATGAGAGGCCTGCCCCCCAGCCTGGCAGATATGAACCCACCCAGGATGATGCCGGCAATAAAATAGACTCTCCAGCTCCAGGTCTCGGTAAACTGGGACTTAATCCAATTAAGACTCCGGCTGCCGGGTATAATTATTTTAGCCAGGTTGCCGTAGCCGGTGGAAACCCCCAGGGCAGTGTTATAAAAATTGTACAGCAGGGGCACCAGCAGCCCGATGACCAGCCCTCCCGCCCAGAAAGGCCAGGGTTCAACGAAAATATAGTTAGCCAGGGATGTCATCATTCTTCATCATCCCCTGTCTGCATGGGATAGCCGGCAGCAGACCATGCGGTGGACCCTCCTGCCGCATTGATTACCTTTTTAAATCCCTTTTGCTTTAATATGCTGGCCGCTGTCATGGACCGGTTGCTGGTATTGCAGAAAACCACCACCGGTTGGTTTACATCCCACTGGCTGTAAAGATGCCGGACATCGGGGGCAGGAGCCAGGAGGGTTCCAGCAACGTGCCCCTTTTTCCATTCTTCCTTCGCCCGATTATCCAGAACCAGGAGAGAATCCTTTTCTAACCATTCCCGCAGCCGGTGTATAGAAATAACTTCGATGTTTTCCACCGGCAGTCCGCCATTAACCCAGCTCTCCATGGCTCCCTCCAGGTAGCCGGAAATCCGATCCAGGCCCACATTGTAAAGGGCTTTTACCACTTTTCCCAGGTCTCCTTCCCGCTCCAGCACCAAAATCAACTCAGACTCGGGAGGGATAACCCAACCGGCAAAGGTAGCCAGGTTCCCGTGATGGCTGATACTGTAAGAGCCCGGAATGTGGGCCGCGGCGAAGGAGTGGTAGGGGCGGGTATCAATGACGGTTTTGCCCATTTTTACTGCTCCCGCCACCTCCTCTGCCTTCAAGGGACCGAATACCTGCAGTTCCTTCAGCAGGGCAGGTCCGACCCGGTTAATTTCTGAACAGCGGGCAAAGTGGTCAGGGGCAGCGGGCATGTCCGTCAGCAGGTCCTTTTTAAAGGCCTCCAGCTCTGTGTGCTGCAGGGCGTAATTATAGCGGCGCTCAAACCCTATTGTGGTGGACAGCTTTGCGGAAAGAGCGCGGCCGCACAAGGAACCCATACCGTGGGCCGGATAAATCTCCACATGGTCCTCCAGCGCTTTTATGCGATTGAGGCTGTGAAATAATTTTTCAGCCAGCTCTTCCTCCTGATTGGGGAAAAGATCAGGGCGGCCCACATCACCTACCAGCAGCGTATCTCCGGTAAAAGCCAGTACCGGGTTTTCGCCCCTCTCCAGGTCAGTTACCAGGTAGATGGAACAGTCGTGGGTATGTCCGGGAGTTTCCAGGAGCTTAAAACGCAGTTGTCCAATGGCAAACTCTTCTTCATCCTCCAGGGCATGATGTGCAAAGGTACAGTTAGCAATCCGGGGAGCATAGATTTTTGCACCGGTTTTGTCCGCCAGTTCCATGTGGCCTGAAATGAAGTCCGCATGAAGATGGGTTTCCAGTATCGCAGTAATTTCCATATCAAATTCTTTGGCATTTTCCAGGTAGGGTTCGATGGTACGAACCGGGTCTACCACCACGCATTCTTTACCGCTGCCCACAACATAAGAGCACTGCGCAATGCCCGGGGTATAAATTTGTGCAATCTTCATTAACCATCCCTCCTTTAATTGTTTTGAATATCTACTGCCAGATGAAAAATATGGCTGCTGCTGCCGCCAGGCCGCAGCAGAAAGTTAAAACCAGGCCAGCCTTCAGAAATGAAGGGACAGCAAAAGGGGCCCTGCTCATTACCATGAGGACTGCCTGGTGAGTAGGAATGAGAAGAGTCATGTTGGAACCGGCTGCTACTGCCATCAGTGCTGCCCCTGTCTCCAGGTTGTTTGCCGCTGCTAAACCAGCAGCCAGCGGAGCCATGAAGACAGCGGCAGCCGCATTGTTAATGGCATTTGAGAGGGCAGAGGACACAAACACCAGCAGCAGCACCAGCCAAAAGGGCGAAAGGCCTGCGGCTGAATGGGCTAAAAACTCTGACAAAAGCTCCAGGGATCCCGTGTATTCTAAAATCTCCCCAATACCCAGCATGGCGCCCAGGAAAAAAACAATCGTAAGGTCTACACTCTCATATGCCTCCGGAAGTCTCATCACCCCGGATAATATGAGAAGAAATGCCGCTCCTCCGAAAGCCAGCGCCGGGTGTGCCAGCTCCAGGCTTACAAACAAAACAGCCGCCAGGATAACAACAAATGTGAGCCTGCGCTTCCCTGATGCCAGGGGAGCGAAGGGTATGAATTCCTCATCATGGTCATGGGTAACTTCCTTTTCAGGAAGGTCCTGAGCCGCTGCTTCGGTCTTTCTATCAACATCCCCGCCGGATGCACCGGGGTCCAGACCGCAGCTTTTACATATGTACCATAACAAAAGGGCAGTGCCTATCATGGCCAGTCCATGGGGGGTAAAATCAAACATTTTAAAAGACTGTCCTGTGGAGGAGAACATGTATGAGGCAACAATGATGTTGGGTGCACTGCCAATCAGTGTAAGCGTTCCCCCCAGCAGGGAAGCCACAGCAAGAGGTAGGCCGAAGCTGCCGGAACGATAGCCAAAGCGCCCCGCCATACGTACAGCCGTGGGCAGAAGCAGTCCCACCGCCCCCACGTTGTTCATAAAGGCAGAAAGAAGTGCTCCTGTCGCTGCCAGACTGAGGACCTGGCTCCGAAGGCCGAGAAAACGCCGGGCCAGGGCCTGTCCCAGACCACGCATCAGCCCGGAGTCAATGATTCCCCGGCTGACCAGAAAAACTGCAATGATGGTGGCCAGGGCAGGGTTCCCAAAGCCCGAGAAGACGATGTCGGCCGGGGCAATACCGGCCATTCCCAGGATTAAAAGACCGCCTGATGCAGCAAGATCTATTCGGAAACGCCCTGAAGCAATGATGAGCAGTACAACCACCAGCACACTCCAGACAAAAATTTGGTCTATCCCAAAGCTTCACCCCCCCCATTTTACCTGTCCGGTCAGGATTTATTTGACACTTCCTTTGTAAACTGTTCAATCTCCTGAACAAAAATTTGCGGATTCGCAGTATGGATAACATGCGGTGAGTCTATTTTTTTATAAATGCACTGGGGCATAAGAGATAATGCCTTTTTCACATCGTCATCATCCATTGCCCCCACCAGGCCAAATTTTTCATGTCTGAACCAGCTGGCATGTAACAGCAGAGCCGGACATTTTGCCCTGGTGAGAGCATCTTCATGATCCAGCCCCTCATAAATGCGGCCTTCCACCCAGGCCTTTGCAAAATCAGAATCAAAGGTAGTTAGAATTTCTAAAAGCAGATTAATCTTCTTGGGTAAATAACGCCTGGAAATTTTCCCCCTTATTCCTTTCCTCTGGTGCTTTCTGATGATCCCCGCGATCATTCTAGTCAGCCAACCGGGGAACCTTTTGGTTTTACTTCTGCCTTCTATGGGACGTTCAATTTTTTGCAGAGCTTCACTTAAGGACCTGACATCCCCTAACTGGTTCATGGTTTCCATTACCTCTACCAGGTCAGTGAGAACATGATAGACATGTTCCTCCTTTATTCTGGGCCATTCTGCAGAAAACAGCGGAGTGTCTTCCAAAATGATTCCCTGAACAGATTCGGGTCTGTTAGCTGCCAGCCAGAGAGCGATCAGCCCCCCTGACGAGTGTCCCGATATAAAGGCAGGCCGCCTGACAACCTTTTTGAGAAAAGCGGCCATGTCTTTCCCAATGGTTTCAAAGGAATAGCTGCCGGGTGTCCAGTCAGACTTCCCATGTCCCCTGACATCAACAGCAAAAACCCGGAAGTTTTTGGACAGGGGCTCCAATACTTTTTCATAATTTCCCCAGGAAACTGTCTGACCCGGGACTAAAACCAGCGGCGGGCCATTTTTAGGGCCTGCGGCATAATTAATATTTATTTCGCCGGTATACAGCTTTTTCTCTTCGAAAGCTGAACTCTGATTTTTAGATGCCATTGGACTGCGCCCCCCTTTTCCAAACCCTAATTCAATAAATATTTTCAAGTTTAGTCTAATCCCTTCAACTCATATGATAGGTTGATACTTTTTAATTATATCACGCAGGAGTTTTCAATAACAATTCCTTCCTGAGAAAAAATTTTCTACTGAGGCCCTGAAATTCTTAAAGGTATATTGAGTACTAATAGTCTCGCAACTTTTAAGAAAAAATTCTAAATATTTAAAATTTATTAAAAACACAAGCGGAGCCCTGAAAACTGCCCAGGGACTCCGCCTTTACCTTACCGAATATCGTATTAATTACTAACAATTACGCTATTGTAATCTGCCGGTCCAGGTAAACATCCTGAATTGCATTGAGGAGTTCCACGCCATCTTTCATGGGACGCTGGAAAGCCTTACGGCCGGAAATTAAACCCATGCCTCCGGCTCTTTTATTGATGACCGCCGTGCGGACAGCATCCACCAGGTCATTCTGCCCCGAAGGGCCGCCGGAGTTGATCAGGCCTGCCCGGCCCATGTAACAGCCGGCCACCTGGTAACGGGTCAGGTCTATGGGATGGTCGCTGGTCAGTTCGCTGTACACACTCTTGTGGGTTTTCCCGAAGTCTTTACCTTCTTCCTGGCTGACTGCCATGTATCCGGAATTGGTTTCCGGCAGCTTCTGCTTGATGATATCCGCTTCAATGGTAACCCCCAGGTGATTGGCCTGCGACGTCAGGTCCGCAGCGGTATGATAGTCTTTGCCGTCAATCTTAAAAGCAGAGTTGCGAAGGTAGCACCAGAGCACGGTAAACATGCCCAGTTCGTGGGCAAGGCAGAAGGCTTCCGACACCTCCTGAATCTGCCTCCTGGATTCCGCAGACCCAAAATAAATGGTGGCCCCCACCCCTGCTGCTCCCAGGCTCCAGGCCTGCTTCACGCCGGCAAACATCACCTGGTCATATGTATTGGGATAGGACAAAATCTCATTGTGGTTTAACTTCACGATAAAAGGTATTTTATGGGCATATTTTCTGCCCACCGCTCCCAAAATACCCAGCGTTGATGCCACCGCATTACATCCGCCTTCCAGCGCCAGTTTAACGATATTTTCTGGATCAAAATATGCAGGGTTTGGAGCAAATGAGGCTCCGGCAGAATGTTCAATTCCCTGATCCACCGGCAGTATAGAGACAAACCCCGTACCCGCCAGCCTGCCGTGGTTCAAAAAATGTTCCATGGCCTTCAGCACCGGAATGGGACGGTCAGTCCCTGCCAATACCCGATCCACAAAGTCCGGCCCGGGAAGATGCAGCATTTCGGCCGGTATGGTCTTACAATGATGCTCCAATAAGTACTCCGCCTCAGCACCCAGCAAATTAGTAATCTTAACCATTTAAAACACCTCTTTTTTTAAATTCAATTCAATGACCCAATAAGGCATGTCACATTATAGATTCAAACATATACTTAATATTTCCTTCGTATGTTTTGATAAGTTTTGTTAAAAAAAGTTGTTTTATTAATAATTAATACCGGTAATAAAATTTTATGCTATGATTGTATTGTTTGTTTAATTTTCTTAGAGTGGAAATACTATGGAAGTATTAATTCAGTCTGTCCCCTGGCTTCAGCCATAAGGAGGCCAGGTAATATTTTAATTTATCGTGATTTAATATTTGGGGGTACGAAATGACGGGTAGAATAAAAAAATGGTTTATGAACATTTATCAAGAAATCATTAATATTTTAAAACTTAAAACGACTCCCAGGAAAATTGCCCTGGGTGCTGCCATTGCAATATTCTGGAACTTCTTGCCTTCCATGGGTATAGGAGCTGTCCTTTCATACATAGCAGCGAAAATATTACAGGCAAGTGCTGTAGCTGCTGTTAGCATTAGTCTTGCTTCCGGGTTCTTAATCCCTTTCTTTTACACCTTGAATGTATTTACCGGAAGGTTTATTATAACCAGCCTGGGAATGGAATCTTTATACTGCAGCTTTGGTTTTAACCTTCAAAAATTATTGAATTACATAACTCTGCCAATATATGAGTTCAATTTCTTACAACCATTTACTCAAGAGTTAGAATCATTACCTATGGATTTTCTCTTAGGATCCATAATAAACGCGTTTATAGCAGGTACTTTAATATATATTATCATCCGCGTTATTTTAAATAAAAGAAAACCAACGGAAGAGTGATAAACCGTTGATATCAGTGTGACATCCGACACCAATACCTCAACGATTCACCCCCTCCAAACTTTCCTTTTAGCAAGTTTCAACAAATTACAACACAATAATAACATAATCTGTTAATTGTGGAAAAGTTTATTTAGAAAAAAGTTTTTTTCTTGACAAAACTTCTCAAAATATTTGAAGGAATAATTGATTTTAACTACGAATTTGTAGTATGCAGGTTTTTACATTAATAATTTCTTTTATAAGCCTTCATATCTCCAGCAGTAAATGAACACCTGGCTTGAGATTAGTTTTTTTCAAGGAGTATCTTATGTCCAAAAATAATAACATTAGAAATGTAATTAAAGCAACCACAACGGCATTCAACTTCGCCAAACAAAAACAGATGAAACTGGACCTGTGTACCAAAGAGCAGGAGTTAAAAGACGTGCACCAGGGTCTGTTGACCGTACTGGAAAATGTTGAAGCTTTGATTTATGTGGCGGACATGGACACCCATGAAATATTATTTATCAACCAGTACGGAAGAAAATGTTTTGGTGATGTTGTGGGAAGAAAATGCTGGCAGGTCTTGCAGGGAGGCCAAACGGGACCCTGCCAGTTTTGTACCAGTGATAAATTGCTGGATGCTGCCGGGCAGCCAACAGGGGCCTACAAATGGGAGGGTGAAAACACGAAAAATGGCAGATGGTATGAATGCCGTGATATTGCTTTGCGCTGGGTTGATGGACGAATGGTGCGAATGGAAATGGCCACTGATATTACCGAACGTAAGAGGGCGCAAGAAGAGGAACTGAGGGCTTATGAGCAGATCGTATCTTCTTCTAATGATTTTATGTCTTTAGTTGACAGGGAGTACAGGTACAGGATCGTAAATAAACTCTATGCAGCAGAACATAACTTAAAAAAAGATGAGATTGTTGGAAGGCATGTTTCACAAATAATGGGTAATGGAACCTTTTACATTACTATAAAACCTATGCTGGACCGCTGCTTTGCCGGAGAAACTGTGAACTATGCCGCCTGGTTCGATTTTGCAGGTAAGGGTCGCAGGTATATGGATGTCACGTATTCCCCATGGTATTCAAATGAAACCTCCAACATTTTAGGAGCAGCAGTTGTGAGCCGGGACATTACCGAGCGCAAGCAGTCGGAGGAAGCCCTGAATGAGAGTAAAAAAAGGCTCCAGGCCTCAGAAGAGAGATATCGTCTCCTGGCGGATAATACATTTGATTATATTTATAGCTTTAATCAGGAACTGCGATATACCGCTGTGAACAAGAGTTTTTGTCAAGCTTTTAAGCTTAAACCCCATGAAATTATTGGCAAGAAAATTCATGAGCTGAAAGTAGAAATTCCTGAAGAAGTGGTTCAAGAGTGGGAAGAAATGATTCTAAAGGTTTTCGAGACTGGAGAAGTTGTAGAGTCTGAGACCACAATTTCTATTAATAACGGGACTAACCGTACATACCATACGGTTATGATGCCCGTATTTGACGAAAATGGTAGGGTAACCAGCGTTACAGGAACAAACCGTGATATTACAGAGCGTAAAAAGTTGGAGCAGGAAATATTTAAGGCGGACAAGCTTGAGTCAATCGGTATCCTGGCAGGAGGCATTGCCCATGATTTTAACAATTACCTGGCCGCTCTCCTGGGAAATACTTCCCTGGCCAAATTTTATGTGGATTCTCCGCAAAATGTTCTAAAGAAGCTGGAAACTATAGAACAGGCAACCCTTCAGGTCAAAGAGCTGTCCAACCAATTATTTACCTTTGCAAAAGGTGCGTCCCCGGTGAAAAAAACTGTTTCTATAAACCAGTTTTTGGTTGAAAGCATTACTTTTTCCTTAAGCGGTTCAAATGTTTCCTGTACATTTAGCATTGAAGAAAATCTTCACGCGGTTGAAATAGATGAGGGGCAGTTCAGCCAGGTGCTGAACAATATTGCCATTAATGCCCTTCAGGCGATGCCCGAAGGGGGAAAAATGTTTGTTACCGCTGAAAATGTTGCTATTGACGCTGACAAACATACCTCTTTTTTACCGGAGGGAAGTTATGTCAGAATCACTTTACAGGATGAAGGTATCGGCATTCCAGAAAAATTCCTGACCAAGATATTTGACCCATTTTTTACCACTAAGCAAAAGGGGAGCGGCCTCGGCCTGGCAACTTCCTATTCCATTATTAAGAATCACGGCGGGTGCATTTTAGTGGAATCCGCAATAGAAGTGGGGACAACCTTTTATATTTATTTACCTGCTTCAACCCGGGACAGCTCCCCCGCTCCCGCTGCAGATAGAATTTTATATGGTACAGGAAAGATCCTTGTTATGGATGACCAGGAGGATTTTCTCCAGGTAGCAGAAGAAATGTTAACCACTTTAGGCTATCATGCAGCTTCTGCCAGAAACGGAGAGGAGGCCGTGGAAATCTACGTGGAGGCCCTAAAAAAAGGATGCCCCTTTGACCTTGTGATTATGGACCTGACCGTTCCCGGGGGTATGGGAGGTAAGGGAACCATTAAAGAATTGTTGAAGAAGGACCCTGAAGTAAAGGCAATCGTCTCCAGCGGTTATTCTAAAGATTCTATAATGGCCAATTTCCAGGACTATGGTTTTAAAGGAGCAATTAAAAAACCTTTTTCAATACATGAATTATCCCAGGTTGTATATGAGACAATATCATTTTAGACACCAACAAGCCAGCGATTTACAGTTTTTTCTGCTGCCTTGTTGGGAAAGAACTTCTTGAAAATTTTGTGGTAATAGTATTCTTCTTTTGATTTAAAAGATATCTCTTCTTTTTGATCAGCTTCTCGATACTCTTCTTCTGATACGATGTCTTCAATAATTTGATTCATTACTTTTTCAGTACCAGAGCCTATACCAAACTGCGCTTTTCTCCTCCAAATAATTTCTTCCGGCACATCGCTACTGAAAGCTTTTCTTAATAACCACTTTCCCATCTCATCTTCAGATATCTTCCATTGGTTAGGAAGATGTAAAGCAAAATCGATTACCTGTGAATCCACAAAGGGCATTTCAACTTCCAGGGAATGAGCTTTGGCCATGCGGTCTACCCTTTGAAAACCACCATTATGCAGGCCCTTTAATAAATCCTGCATTTTTAGCGATAAAACTTCAGCATCATCTTTATACTGCTTTAAGTAATGATAGCCCGCAAAAAGCTCGTCAGCACCTTCTCCCGAAAGAACAACTTTAATATTATCGGATTTAACCAGCAGGGAAACAAAATAATTTGCTATGGAACTATTAATCAATTCCACGTCAAAAGATTCCAGGTAATAAATTATTTTAGGAAGGGCTTCTAAAATTTCCTGTTTGTCGTATAAATATTCTTTGTGCTCCGTTTCAAGATATTCGGCGGCTATTCTGGCACTTTCTATGTCGGGGCTGCCCGCTAACCCGGCGGCATAAGTGAATACTTTCCCGCCGGAACATTGTTTTACAGCTGCGGCGATAATAGAACTGTCTACTCCACCACTTAAAAATATACCTGTCTTTTCCGTGCTGGAGATTGACCTGTTTACTGATTCAATTAATAGATCTCTAAGCTTCCCTTCTGCCTGGATTACTGATAAACCGTATTCAGGTTCAAAGGCGGGTATTTCTTTAAACCGCTGCAGCCCCCCCTGCTTTGTAAAAAAATGTCCCGGCGGAAAAATACTTATGCTTCCCATGATATTAGAAAGGGCTTTCATTTCAGAAGCAAAGTAATATTCATTTCTCATATTGCAGTAATAAAGAGGTTTAATT
>SKNC01000104.1 GCA_007120745.1 Bacillota bacterium | reverse complement strand
GAAAGATGCATCTTTATAATTCCATCATCCTTAATTCCGTGAAAAACATTAATGGGGGGACTTCCTAAAAATCTTGAAGCGAAAAGGTTCTTTGGATAATCATAAATGTCCTGGGGCGTGGTATACTGCTGACTTTGTCCGTCTTTCATCAGTAAAATCCGGTCCGAAATACTCATTGCTTCTTCCTGGTCGTGGGTTACAAAGACAGTTGTAATGCCTATCTCCTGCTGTATCCTGCGGATTTCTTCCCGGGTTTCAATTCTTAACCTGGCATCCAGGTTAGACAAAGGCTCGTCCAACAGTAAAATCACCGGCTTTTTAACCAGTGCCCGGGCAATAGCCACCCTCTGCTGCTGCCCCCCGGATAATTGTGAGGGCTTCCTCTTTAGCAAATCCTCAATACCAACCAGTTCCGCCATTTCTTGTACTCTTAAAAGCGCTTCCTTTTTGGGAACCCGGTGCATTTTCAGAGGAAACAAAATGTTGTTCCAAACAGTAAGGTGAGGATAAAGAGCATAATTTTGAAATACCATACCGATATCCCTATTTTCCGGTTCCACCGCAGTAAAGTCTTTCTCATTAAAAAATATCTGCCCTCCGGAAGGTTTATAGAGACCGGCTATGAGGAACAATGTTGTACTTTTCCCGCACCCGCTGGGCCCTAAAAAAGTAACCAGCTTACCGGCCTCGATGGTAATGGATAATTGATCTACTGCTGTTACTTCGTCAAAACGCATTGTTAAGTCTTTCAGGCGAACTTCCAAGGTATGTATCCCCTTTAATCATTTTACTGTCTGGTCTCTATACCCAACAACGCCGCCCCCAACGCCCCGGTAAACTGGCAGCCCTCAGGTACAACTACACTGTTTTTCAGTTCTTCCTCCAGAGCTCTGCGCACCCCGGCGTTTTGGGCTACGCCGCCGGTAAAAGCAATCTTTTCCCTGGCCCCCATGCGGCGGGCCATGGAAGCTACCCTTTTCCCTACTGACTGATGGAGGCCGGCGATAATGCCCCCCTTGGATATATTTCGGGCCAGAAGGCCAATAATTTCAGACTCGGCAAAAACCGTGCACATGCTGTTTATAGTGATTGTTTCTGATGGGTCTTCGGCGGCAGCCAGTTCCGCTACATCCATACCCAGGGTGTTGGCCATAACCTGCAGGAATTTTCCGGTTCCGGCAGCACATTTATCGTTCATGGCAAAATCCAGGACTTTCCCCTTTTCATTAATACTAATCACTTTGCTGTCCTGACCCCCGATGTCAATGATGGTCCTGGCTTCAGGGCAGAGAGCTGCCACGCCCCGGGCGTGGCAGCTGATTTCTGTAACGGTCCGATCAGCTTGTCCAAAAGAGACCCGGCCGTAGCCGGTGACGATAATATAATCTACCTGGTGCTGCCCTATACAGGATTCTCTAAAAAGGGTAGACAGGATTTTTTCTCCTGCATCCCGGGGGCTCCAGCCGGTGGGCAGCACAGTGGAGTACCTTTTTTCCCCGTTGAGCAAAACCCCTTTGGGGGCTACGGACCCAATGTCCACACCAACTGTTATCACTTTTCTATCATCTCCAGCATGGCTTCTATTCTTACTTTTAGGCTCTCTTCGTCAGAAGAGGAATAATCGCTTTCCAGGTGCAGGAAGGGAAGCCCCTTATCCTTAACCACCTTCTCCACTTCATGGGATTCGATGTTATAGGTATGGCAGGCCTGCCAGGTAAGGTCAATAACCGCTTCAGCATTAAAATCATCGATCATCCGGCCCAGCAGATCCATTCGGTAGGGGTTAGGGCTCATACAGGAACAGGGGATATTGAGATACTTTTCCGCCAGGGCTACTATTGGGTCATTTTTCGTCGTATCTGCCATAAGTTCCAGGGTTTTATATCCGGTGCAGTTCTCCATGGCCACCACTGTTGCCCCCAGCTCGTCCACCAGGCGGACCACCTTTTCAGAACCCAAACCAACGGGACAGCCGGTAAGTAATATTCGAGGTTTTTTGGCAAATTGCGGGTCAACCTCCCTGGATTCCAGGGTTTTTTTCAGTTCTGCCAGCATTTCCACCAATTCCTTCTTATCAAAACTAAAACCCCCGGACCAGACCACTGTTAATAATTCAAGTCCGCTCATGGGTGGGGGTGAATTCCGGTTTAAATCGCTGATTTCTTTCAATGCTTTCTTCTCCTGGTTTACCAAATTAATAGCTTTCCATATATCTTCATCTTTAATTTCTACCTGAAGCTCTGCTTCAATCTTGGTACGCAGACTCCTAATTTCATCCACCCAAAGATCTAAAGAGGCACCAGCCTTGTGCCGGTGGGGCAGCTGCATTACATGTACGGGCTTTAATTCCTGCATAATTTCAAACATTTTCTTCTTACCGTCGCAAGTAGTTTCTCCAACAATAAGATTGGAAAAGTTAAAGAAAGGACACGTATCGGTTGCGGCAAAGCCATAAGAAGATTTAATCAAGGGACATAAATTTCGGGGAAGTACTTCTTCTGCAGCGGGGATAGGTTCTTCCCTGGTGCCACACAAACCCACTGGAATGGCTCCAGCGGCCAGCACCAATTCCTGGGGACAAAAGGTACAGTAAATCCCTACCACTTTCATCCCTTTCTCCTTTTCCTCCAGCATTTTGGCCACGGTAGCTGCCCGAATGTCCATAAATTGATCCACTGTGTTATTTTCCATTATCCTCTCCCTTTCGATATATTTTTTATTTAAAGATCTTGATAAGGGCCTGACAATTACTTTCCAACAACTACTAAAAAGCTCACTTGCCAAATAGCAATACAGGCAACTTTTAATACAACCACATCAATTTACATCATAACACATTTTTAGTTATACTAGTAATTACTTTTTGTTATATGTTGTTTTTGTCTTTATGCTTTATTGTTATAAGGCATGGACAACTATCCTTTGGCTTGTGGTTGAAGCCGTCAACCCACCACAGCAGAATTACAATGCTTAGCTACCGCCTATTCCGGTAAAACCAAAAAAAGCACTCTAATTTAATCAGAGTGCTTTGTCAGTGGGCATTAAGAATTGGCTTAGGGATTTTAGATAATCATTATTACATTTATAGTGGGGGTGAACCTCATCATCTACGCTGCGCTAAGAGGTTAGCGCTTCTGGGAAGGTTTTATCCCAGGGTAAACACCTTATCGGCTGCCGCCATTTTTTCGGT
>SKNC01000137.1 GCA_007120745.1 Bacillota bacterium | reverse complement strand
ATCAGCAGGGACATATCCTTGTCTTCTGCCGCAAAATCCAGGGCAGGATCTTCTTTGGGCCAGGGAGCGGCAATCAAGGCTTCTCCCCCGTGGGGCAGGTGCTGCCATATTTCCTCGGTGAGGAAGGGCATGAAAGGATGAAGAAGCCGCAGGGTTCCGTCCAAAACGAAGCACAGGACCGCTCTGGACCTCATCTGGTCCTCCTGCTGTTTTCCATAAAGGTCAATTTTGCTCATCTCGATGTACCAGTCACAAAAATCACCCCAAATGAATTCATACAGTTCCCGGGCAGCATCCCCCAGGGCATACTGTTCCATGAGCCGGGTGGTCTCCTTAACCGTCTGGTTATAGCGGTGTAAAATCCAGCGGTCCGCCAGGCTCAGGGAGGCCTGGGGAATATTATCTATATCCATGAGGTCCTCTTCTGTCAAATCTCCCAAATTCATGAGAACGAACCGGGAGGCGTTCCATATTTTATTGGCAAAGTTGCGGCTGGCCTCCACATTTTCCTGGCGCCAGCGCTGGTCATTCCCGGGAGCCTGGCCGGTGATCAGTGTGAAGCGCAGGGTATCCGCACCGTACTCCTGAATTACCTCCAGGGGGTCTACCCCGTTTCCCAGAGATTTGCTCATCTTCCGTCCCAGGGCGTCCCGGACCAGCCCATGAATATACACCTCTTTAAAGGGAACTTCATTCATGAACTCCAGGGACATAAAAATCATCCGGGCCACCCAGAAATAAATGATATCATAGCCGGTAACAAGCACGCTGGTGGGAAAAAAGTGATTCAAGTCAAAGGTCTCCTCCGGCCAGCCCAGGGTTGAAAAGGGCCACAGGGCTGAACTGAACCAGGTATCCAGCACATCCGGGTCCTGTTTTAACTCCCCGCCTCCGCAGCCGGGACAGGTTTCCGGGTCGGTGCGGGACACAATGGTTTCCCCGCAGGCACAGTACCAGGCAGGAATCCGGTGTCCCCACCAGATCTGCCTGGAGATGCACCAGTCCCGGATGTTCTCCACCCAGTTGAGATAAGTTTTTGTGAATCTGAGGGGCACAAATTGAGTTCCTCCCTCTTTCACTGCTTTAATGGCCGGTTCCGCCAGGGGCTTCATCTTTACAAACCACTGTTTTGACAGAAGAGGCTCAATTACCGTGCTGCAGCGCTGGCAGTGGCCCACTGCGTGTTCATGCGGGTCAACTTTTACGATTAAATTTAGGGTATCCAAATCCTTTATAACTTCCCGCCGGCAGTGGTAGCGCTCCATGCCCTGATATTTCCCTGCGGCTTCGGTCATTTTACCATCATCCCCAATCACCACCACCTGCTCCAGGTCATGCCTGAGCCCAATCATAAAGTCGTTAGGGTCATGGGCCGGGGTAACTTTTACCGCTCCACTTCCAAACTGCGGGTCCACAAACTCATCGGCAATCACCGGGATTTCCCGGTTCATCAAAGGCAGGACCACTGTTTTGCCCACCAGGTGCCCGTACCTGTCATCAGCGGGATGCACTGCCACCGCAGTATCTCCCAGCATGGTTTCGGGCCGGGTGGTAGCCACCATAACATGCCCATCTCCCCGGGCATAAGGATATTTCATATAGGTCAGGGTACCCTCTTCATCTTCGTGCTCCACTTCGATGTCTGAAAGGGCCGTGTGACAACGGGGGCACCAGTTAATAATATAATTTCCCCGGTAAATTAAACCTCTTTCATAGAGGCTCACAAAAACCTCCCGGACCGCCCGGGAGCAACCCTCATCCATGGTAAATCTTTCCCGGGACCAGTCGCAGGAAACACCCAGTTTCTTTAACTGGTTGGTAATACGCCTGTGGTACTCTTCCTTCCACTCCCAAACTTTTTCCAAAAACTTTTCCCTGCCCAGGTCATACCGGTTTATGCCCTCCTCCGCCAGGTGCTCTTCCACTTTGATCTGGGTAGCAATTCCTGCATGGTCCGTTCCCGGCAGCCAGAGAGTGTCAAACCCCTGCATGCGCTTCCAGCGAATTAAAATATCCTGCAGTGTATTGTCCAGGGCATGGCCCATGTGAAGTGAACCGGTAACATTGGGAGGGGGAATGACAATGGTAAAGGGTTCCAGGGAAGAATCCCCTTTCGCCCGAAAGTAATCTCCTTCAATCCAGAAATTATATCGGGAATCTTCTACTTTTTGTGGTTCATAAACTTTAGATATACTGGTTTCCATACAGCACTGGCTGCCTCCTTCTCCGGGGTCAGGCTTGAAGTAAGTAAATATTTCAAGCCTGACCCCATTGTTTTCTTTTAATAAGTAAATATTTCAAGGCCTACCCATGAAAATAAAAAACTTCTCTCATCCCAAGGACGAAAGAAGTTCTCTCCCGTGGTACCACCTCAATTTCCGGAAAACCGGACTCTTACTTACAATAACGGCATACACCGGCTTAACTTAGTTTTTCATTTCAGTTAAGCTGCTCAGGGGTGACCTTCAGGCCGGTGGGTTCCGGGAATTTTCAGCATCTTTCCCTCTCTGATGAAACCTCTTTCCGCCCCTACTCTCCCCGTCAGGGCATTTGGTATATATTAATTATATATCATATTATACCCGGTAAAATTCCGCTGTCAAGCACCGGCGCTCAGCTGTATCTAATGGACTGATGCTCCTGTAACTCTCCCTGCGGCTGATTCTGGAAGTCCCTGTTTTGATGCATGTTGTTTGTTCCTGCTAAACCGCTTCTATTTATCTTCGGTTTCCTAAAAGTTCGGAGATTTTTTTCCAGAGAGCCGCCCGGCCCTCCCGGTTCTTTGCGGAAAAGGGAATCAAAACATCTCCTTCTTCTTCCTTGAGGTTTAATATCTCTTTAATGTTCTTGATACTGGCCAGGGACTTTCCCCGGGACAGCTTATCGCTTTTGGTGGCAGCGATGATGGTGGGAATTTCGTTATATTTCAGCCATTGGTACATCAGCAGGTCATCTTCCGTGGGGTTATGCCGGATGTCCACCAGCATTACCACCACTTTCAGCTGCTTCCTTTTTCCCAGGTAGCCTTCGATTAACTCTCTCCATTTCTTCTTTATCTGTTTAGAAACTTTGGCAAAACCATACCCGGGCAGGTCCACCAGAAAAAAACGGCCGTTGATAACATAAAAATCAATGGTTCGGGTTTTTCCCGGTTGAGAGCTGGTGGGGGCCAGTCTTTTGCGGCCTAAAAGGGTATTGATGAGAGAGGATTTCCCCACATTGGAACGACCGCAAAAAGCAACCTCGGGCAGTTCCCCGGAGGGGAACTGCCCCTGGTTGGCAGCTTTACTAAGAAACTCTACTGATTTTACCTGCATGTTCTTTGCTTTCTCCTTCTTTTTTCACCAGTGAATGCTTCAGCACTTCATCCATGTTTTCCACCAGGATAAAATTCAACTTCCGCTTGACATTTGCTGGAATTTCCGAAACATCCTTCTTGTTTTCCACCGAAAGGATAATGTTTTTTATGCCTGCCCTGTGAGCAGCCAGCACTTTTTCCTTAATGCCTCCCACCGGTAAAACCCTGCCCCTCAGGGTAATTTCACCGGTCATGGCCACGTCTTTCCGCACAGGAATACCGCTTAAGGCGGAAATCATTGCGGTAGCCATGGTAATGCCCGCAGACGGGCCATCTTTCGGTATGGCACCTTCAGGAATGTGAATGTGAATATCAGTGGTTTCGTAAAAGTCCTCCGGAATATTCAGGGCCTTGGCCCGGGAACGGATATAGCTCAAGCCCGCCTGGGCGGATTCCTGCATGACATCCCCCAGTTTTCCGGTGAGGATGAGTTTGCCCTTACCCTTCATCAGGGTAACTTCAATGCTCAATACATCCCCTCCGGCGTCCGTCCAGGCTACTCCGGTGGCCACCCCGACTTCATCGGCTCTTTCGGCAGCACCATAGCGGTAAAGGGGAACCCCTAAGAACTTGTACACCGTCTGGACATTCACATTGATTTTTTTGTTGGAATCCTGCACCACTTCCCGGGCAGTTTTCCGGCATATACCGGCGATCTGTCTTTCCAGGTTCCGAACTCCGGCCTCCCGGGTATACTCCTGTATGACTTTTCGCAGGGCGTTTTCTGAAAAGACCAGGTTATCGTCGGTCAGGCCGTTTTCTTCCAGCTGTTTTGGCACCAGGTAATGCTCCGCAATTTTCAGCTTTTCCTCCTCGGTATAACCGGGGATATAGATGGTCTCCATCCTGTCCAGCAGCGGTTTGGGAATATTATAATAGGAATTGGCCGTAGTGATAAAAAGCACGTTGGACAGGTCAAAGGGAACCTCGATATAGTGGTCGCTGAACTTATTGTTCTGTTCCGGGTCCAGGACCTCCAGCATGGCCGCAGAGGGGTCACCCCGAAAGTCTGTGGACATTTTATCAATTTCATCCAGCAGGAATACGGGATTTTTTGATTTTGCGTCCCTCATGGCCTGAATAATCCTGCCGGGCATGGCGCCTACATAGGTCCGGCGGTGTCCCCTGATTTCCGCTTCATCCCGGACTCCGCCCAGGGAAATACGCACGAAATTTCTCTCCAGGGCCCTGGCTACAGAACGGGCCAAAGAGGTTTTACCCACCCCGGGAGGGCCCACCAGGCAGAGAATGGGGCCTTTTAGTTTATTCGCCAGCTGCCTTACAGCCAGGAATTCGATGATTCTCTCCTTCACCTTTTTCAAGCCGTAATGGTCTTCGTCCAGAATATCCTCCGCCCGCCTAATGTCCAGGCGGTCTTCGGTCTGTTGATCCCAGGGCAGGGCCAGCAGCCAGTCCAGATAATTCCTTATCACTACGCTCTCCGCCGCTGCCGGGGGCATCTTTTCAAGCCTGTCCACTTCTTTCAGAGCTTTCTCTTCCACTTCCTCGGGAAGTTCTATGGCCTCAATCTTTTCCCTGTATTCATCGGCCTCAGCCATTCTTTCGTCCCTTTCTCCCAACTCCTGTTGAATGGCCTTCATCTGTTCCCGAAGATAGTATTCTTTTTGTGTCCTTTCCATCTGCTTGCGGACCTTTTGATTAATTTTTTTCTCCAGGTCCAGTATTTCCATTTCTTTGCCCAGGATTTCTCCCAGTTTTTCCAGGCGCTTTTTGGGGCTTATGGCCTCCAGGATCTCCTGCTTCTGCTGAATTTTCAAGGTTAAATGAGAAGCCACGATATCCGCCAGTTTACCCGGGTCTTCGATGGATGAAACATTGACCAGAGTTTCCGGAGGCACCTTTTTCCCCACTTTGATATACTGCTCAAACTGATACAGCACGCTTCTCATAAGCGCTTCAATTTCCGAGTTTTTTTCCTCGTTATCCTCCAGCTCGTTTACCTCTACCTGATAATAAGGCTCTGTGGCCACAAATTTTTTGATGCTTGCGCGGTACAATCCTTCCACCAGGACCCGGATGGTCCCCCCGGGAAGCTTGATCAGCTGTTTGACCAGTGCGATGGTCCCCAAAACGTATATATCCTCAGGAGTCGGATCTTCTACTTTGGCATCCTTTTGTGAGACCAGCAAAATCTTATTGTCCTCTACCATGGCCTGTTCCAGAGCGTTAATAGAACGCTCCCTACCTACGTCCAGGTGGATAACCATGTTGGGAAAAACCAGGATTCCTCGTAAGGGCAGCAATGGTAATACTTTTTTTTCTTCGTCCATTTCTTCCTCCACCTCCCATAGTATACTTATATTATATCAGAAAATATATAATTTGTATAAATACTCATTCCAGCCTGCTTGAGATAATATTCTCGTTCCCTTTGGTTATTCCTCTTTTTAAAACTTTCCTTTTTATTTTACGTTTTGTTAATGTCTTGTGTTGAAAAAAGACTGCCCTGAACATATAGCTCAGGGCAGTCCATTATGATTTTTTCTTATTAATAATTTTTTAACCCACCGTTTTAAACATCACTTCCTGTTTCTTATCTTCCAGGAGGGCATGCATTAATACCTCTTCCAGGTTTTCCACGGGAATAATCTTAATGTCCTTCTGGTGGTCATATAGGTTCTGCCAGTTTTCCTTGGGAATAATGACTTTGTTGGCTCCCGCCAGCCTGGCCGCTTGAATTTTGGTGGATACTCCCCCCACGGGCTTCACCAGCCCCCGGATGGAGACTTCTCCGGTCATGGCCACGCGATTGTCTACAGGTATATTTTTTATAGAGGAATAGATTGCTGCAGCAATGGCTGACCCTGCCGAAGGGCCATCAATGGGTACACCACCGGGGAAATTTATGTGAATATCGTAATCCCGGGGGTCCACATCCAGAAATTTTCTCAGGATGGTCAGAACATTTTCTACCGAACCCTTTGCCATTCCCTTGCGGCGAATGATTCTATGGGAATCCCCCATCTCTTCTTCTTCTACAATTCCCGTTATGTTGATTTTTCCCTGGCCTTTCACCGAGGGTATGGCAGCCACTTCAATATCTATTATGGTCCCCATGTTAGGCCCATATACCGCCAGCCCGTTAACAAATCCCACCTGGGGAAAAGGAGACACCTTCTTTTCCGGCCTTGGAGAAATATGGCTGCTGTTAACCACCCACTCAATATGTTCAGGAGTGATTTCCTTCAGACCCTCTCCCGTGGCAACTCCGGCAGCAATCTGGACGATATTCACTGCTTCTCTTCCATTTGTGGCATAGCTGCTGATGATTTCTACGGACTCTTCACTCATTTCAAACTTTACTTTATCCGCAGCGTTTCTGGCAATGGTGGCAATTTCGGCGGGAAGAAGCCCCCGGAAGAAAACCTCCATGCAGCGGGAACGCAAAGCCGGAGGAATATGCTCCGGGCTCCTGGTGGTTGCTCCCACCAGTCGGAAGTCCGCCGGAAGCCCCTTCTGAAAAATTTCATGAATATGGTCCGGTATGTTGGTTTCTTCAGAGCTGTAATAAGCGCTTTCCAGAAACACTTTCCGGTCTTCTAACACTTTTAAAAGCTTATTCATCTGGATGGAATGAAGTTCTCCAATTTCGTCGATGAAAAGGACCCCTCCATGGGCCTTGGTCACGGCTCCTGGCTTGGGCTGAGGAATTCCTGCCACTCCCAGGGGACCGGCCCCCTGATAGATGGGATCATGAACAGAGCCGATTAAGGGATCCGCGATTCCCCTCTCATCAAAGCGAGCAATAGTTGCATCCAACTCAATAAAGTTTGAAAAAGGACCAAAAGGAGAATCATTATTTTTTTTGGCTTCCTCCAGAATTAAACGGGCTACAGCAGTTTTCCCTATCCCGGGAGGGCCATAAATAATTACATGCTGTGGGTTAGGACCGCATAGAGCTGCCTTCAAGGCTTTCATGCCGTCCTCCTGGCCAATAATTTCCGTAAAACATGTGGGTCGGGTCCTTTCTGACAGGGGTTCACTCAAGGAAATAGACTTCATGTGATTTAATTTATCCATTTCTTTTCTTGAAACTTTAACCACGGCTACCTTACTGGTCTGCTGAGACCTCAGCAGATTCCAAAAGTAAAGGCCGATTACGATGGCAAAAAATATTTGGATAATCCCGATGATGCCTGCAAATTGAAGCAAAGCTTATCCTCCTTCCCATTTTTGAAAATGTTAAGACACCCTTATTATTCCCTGTATGAAATGAAATATCCAGGAAAGAGATAGGCACAGGCATTATTTGGTAATTCAAGCCTGACCAAAAAAAACACGGCAGCATGTGATATATGCTGCCGTGTTTAGCGCTTGATATTTAAGGTTGTTACCCCGGGTTAAGCGGATTCTTCTTTCTTCTTCTTCCTCTGGTCGATGGTAACTAGAATGGGTTTCTCGTTGTCCTGAATTACCTCCCGGGTGATAATGCATTTGCTTACATCTCCACGGGTAGGCATGTCGTACATGATGTTCAGCAGAGCCTTCTCTAAGATAGCCCTGAGACCCCGGGCGCCGGTATTTCTTTTGATGGCTTCCTCCGCAATATAATCCAGGGTTCCATCTTTGAATTCCAGGGTAATCCCGTCCAACTCAAACAACTTCTGGTACTGTTTCGCCAGGGCATTTTTGGGCTCCGTTAAAATCCTGATTAGGGCTTCCCTATCCAGGGCCTCCAGGGTAGCGATTACTGGAATTCTCCCTACAAACTCAGGGATTAATCCGTATTTCAGCAGGTCCTGGGGCAGAACGTTCTTCAAAATTTGACTGATATCACTATCTGCCTTGCTCCTGATATTTGCTCCAAAACCGATTCCTTTACTGCCCACCCGGCTTTGAATAATTTTTTCCAGGCCATCAAAAGCTCCCCCACAGATGAACAGGATATTGGTGGTATCAATCTGCATGAACTCTTGATGCGGGTGTTTTCGACCTCCCTGGGGAGGAACACTGGCTACGGTACCCTCCAGAATTTTCAGCAGTGCCTGCTGAACTCCCTCACCGGAAACGTCCCGGGTGATGGAAGGATTATCTGTCTTGCGGGCAATCTTGTCAATTTCATCAATATAGACAATCCCTTTCTCCGCCTTTTCAAGGTCGTAGTCAGAGGCCTGAATGAGCTTCAATAGGATGTTTTCAACATCTTCTCCCACATATCCCGCTTCCGTCAGGGAAGTGGCATCCGCAATGGCAAAGGGCACATTTAAGATACGGGCCAGGGTTTGAGCCAGCAGGGTTTTCCCCACCCCGGTGGGCCCAATGAGCACAATATTGCTTTTTTGAATTTCCACTTCCTCCAGTTTCTGTTCAGAGTTAATTCTCTTGTAATGGTTATAAACAGCCACTGAAAGTGATTTCTTTGCCTCATCCTGTCCGATGACATACTGGTCTAAAATATCTTTGATTTCCCTGGGCTTGGGCAGAGAAACCAGGTCCAAATCCAGGTCTTCATTTAATTCTTCTTCAATGATTTCGTTGCAGAGCTCTATACACTCGTCGCAGATATAGACCCCGGGACCGGCTACCAGTTTTCTAACCTGTTCCTGGGTCTTGCCGCAGAAAGAGCATTTCAACTGTCCCTTTTCGTCGTTAAACTTAAACAAGTTATCACCTCTTTTAGTCGGTTAAAGTTTAACCCTGCTTCTTCTCTAATACACTATCAATTATACCATATTCCGTAGCCTGCTCAACTGACATAAAATAATCCCTATCGGTATCCTTTGAAATTTTTTCCACCGGCTGACCGGTATGATTGGAAAGAATGTGGTTCAATGATTCCCTGAGGCGCAGAATTTCTTTGGCATGGATTTCAATATCAACCGCCTGCCCTTTTGTTCCACCCATGGGCTGGTGCACCATGATCCTGGAATGAGGTAGAGCAAACCTCTTTCCCTTGGTTCCGGCGGCCAGCAGCACAGCTGCCATGCTGGCAGCCATACCCACACAGATGGTAGAAATATCTGACTTGATGTACTGCATGGTATCGTATATGCCTAATCCAGAATCAACGTTGCCTCCCGGAGAGTTGATGTAAAGATTGATATCTTTATCCGGGTCTTCTGATTCCAAAAAGAGCAGTTGGGCGATTACCAGGTTGGCTACAGCATCATCAATAGGGCTGCCAATAAAAACAATTCGGTCTTTTAACAGGCGTGAATAAATGTCATAAGCCCGTTCTCCCCTGTTGGTCTGTTCTACAACCATTGGCACTAAATTCATAACTTATCTCCCTCCACATGGTAAAATATACTATTCCGGTAACTTAGAGTTTATTCCACTAATCTTCTGCTGATTCCACATTGGCTTCTGTTTCAGCTGTTTGTGTTTTTTCTTCTATCGGCTCAGATAATCCTTCTAATAAGTCAATTTCTTCTTTTTGGGGGGCCACTTTATTGACTTTTGCTTCGCTGACTAAGAAATCAACGGCTTTCCTAAAGGCTATCTCTTTCTTTATTATATCCAATTGACCGCTTTTTTCAAAATATTCTTTGATGTTCTCCGGCTCCTGTTGATAGCTTTGAGCCATTTTTTTGAACTTTTCCTCTAATTCCTCTGGAGAAGCTGTAAAATCTTCCTTTTTCATGATGGTCTCCAGCACCAGGTTGGCCTTGACTCTTTTTTCAGCCTCCCCACGGTTATCTTCTTTGATATCTTCTTCCGTATTCTCTGTCAGCTGGCAGTACTGCTCCAGAGTCAATCCCTGCATTTTCAGCTGTTGGGAAAAATCACTGAGCACCCGGTCCAGTTCCCGTTCTATTAATACTTCAGGAGCATCAACTTTTGAGTTCTCGGTAACCTTTTCAATGACTTTCTCTTCCAAATCTGTTTGGGCCTTTTTCTCCGCCTCTTCTTTCAGTTTATTCAATACATCTTGTCTGAATTCTTCCATGGTATCAAAGTCACTGACTTCCTTGGCAAAATCATCATTCAGGTCAGGTTTTTCTTTGCGCTTGATTCCCTTGACCGTTACTTTAAAGGTTACATCTTTCCCCGCCAGGTCTTCTTTCTGATAATCCTCGGGGAATTTTACCTGAATTTCCTTTTCCTCCTCCAGCCTGGCACCAATCAGCTGCTCCTCAAATCCAGGAATAAAGGTGCCTGAACCAATTTCCAGGGAATAATTTTCTGCTTTTCCCCCTTCAAAAGGTTCTCCCTCCAGGTAGCCAACAAAATCAATCATGGCAATATTGCCTTCTTCTACTTCTCCATCTTCCACCACTACCAGGCGGACGTGCTTTTCCTGAAGGTTCGATAAGTACTCTTCAACCTGCTCCTCCGTGACTTCCGGCTCTTCGTAATCCACTTCTATTCCTGTATATTGACCCAGTTCAACTTCGGGCTTAACATCTATGGTTGCTTCAAAAATTAGCGGCTTTCCCTGTTCTATTTGTTTTATGCTTAACTCAGGCTGGTCAATGGGCTCAAAATCTACTTCTTCCAGTGCCTTTTGGTAAGCCTCGGGAACCAGCACCTCCAGAGCTTCCTCATACAAAATCTCCGGGCCAAAACGGGCTTCCAGTACACGACGGGGCACCTTCCCCTTTCGGAAACCGGGAACATGTATTTTCCCTACCACTTTACGATAAGCCTGGCCCAATGCTTCTTCTAATTTTTCTGCTTCTACTTCTACTTCCATGCTGACTTTATTGTTGTCTAGCTTTTCCCACTTGGTCATCAAATATGCCTCCTCCTGTAATCAGTAGTATTCAGTAATTAGCGGCAGTTATACAAATTTTATCATAACATAACATTGCTGAATCACCAAATTTTACTTTTAAAAAAAAACGCCTTCTTATTACGCTTCAGGCGTTACGATTCGTATTCTTGAAGTCACCATATCAAACTTATTGGTGCGAGGAGGGGGACTTGAACCCCCACACCGAAAGGCACTAGATCCTAAGTCTAGCGCGTCTGCCAATTCCGCCATCCTCGCAGGTATAATGGTGAGCCATCCAGGGCTCGAACCTGGGACACCCTGATTAAAAGTCAGGTGCTCTTCCAACTGAGCTAATGGCTCATAAAACTGGCTGGGGTGGGAGGATTCGAACCTCCGCGTGCAGGATCCAAAGTCCCGTGCCTTACCGCTTGGCTACACCCCAAACCTTAAAACTTTTTAAAAAAATATAAAAACTACTAAAAAAGTAAAATAAACCAATTAAAAAGTTTAAACAATGGTACGCCCGGCAGGATTCGAACCTGCGACCCCCAGATTCGAAGTCTGTCACTCTGTCCAACTGAGCTACGGGCGCATATATTAGAAAATAAAATGGGGTGAGTGATGGGACTCGAACCCACGGCCCCCAGAGCCACAATCTGGTGCTCTAACCACCTGAGCTACACTCACCACAAGAATTATTTGTATATTTAAAATGGCACGCCTGGCACGATTCGAACGTGCGACCCACGGATTAGAAGTCCGTTGCTCTATCCCCTGAGCTACAGGCGCATGATTTTGATTTTTTGCCTTTTCATTCTACAATACCCATCCCGTAGAGTCAAGGCTTATGACGAAAACATAAATAAAAAATTAGAAGCGTAAACTCCTAATTTTAGCTGCAAAATGGAGCGGGTGATGGGAATCGAACCCACGCGACTGGCTTGGAAGGCCAGGGCTCTACCATTGAGCTACACCCGCATCTGGTCGGGGCGAAGGGATTCGAACCCCCGACCCCTTGGTCCCAAACCAAGTGCGCT
>SKNC01000013.1 GCA_007120745.1 Bacillota bacterium | reverse complement strand
GGCTACCAATTATCCTGAGTGGGTTTTGGCCATGTTTGCTACCGCTAAAATTGGTGCGGTCCTGGTAACGGTCAATACCAACTACAAGGTATTTGAAGTGGAATACCTGCTGCGGCAGTCGGATACCCATACCCTGATTTTTATCAATGGTTTTAAAGATTCCAATTATCTGGAAATTATTCAATCGCTGATTCCCGAACTGGAAGGGAAAAATTCTGGAGAATGGACATCAAAGGCTCTCCCAAGGTTGAAAAATCTTATTTATATTGGGGAAGGACAGCCCGATGGTACGTACAACTGGGAACAGCTTTACGAAATGGGTAAGGACGTTCCCGATGAAGAGCTGGCAGCGGTGCAGAGTTCTCTGGATGTTCATGACGTTATCAACATGCAGTATACCTCCGGAACCACAGGATTTCCCAAGGGGGTCATGCTGACTCATCACAACATTGTAAACAACGGCAAAAGTATCGGAGACTGTATGGCCTTTACGGAGCAGGACAAGCTGTGCATCCCGGTACCACTTTTTCACTGCTTTGGATGTGTTCTGGGCGTGACCGCCTGCATCACCCATGGTTCCTCCATGGTACTGGTCGAATACTACCAGCCGCTGGCGGTGATGGAGGCTGTGAGCAGGGAAAAATGCACGGCCCTGCATGGAGTGCCCACCATGTTCATTGCCATACTTCAACATCCGGAGTTTGAAAAGTATTCCTTTTCAAACCTTCGAACGGGAATTATGGCGGGGTCACCCTGTCCCATCAAGGTCATGCGGGAAGTGGTGGAGAAAATGAATATGACAGAAATTACTATAGCGTACGGCCTGACCGAGGCTTCTCCCGTCTGTACCCAGACCAGGATTGATGATTCCATAGAACTGAGGGTTTCCACCGTGGGACGTTCTTTGCCCTTCATGGAATGTAAGGTGATTGCCCCCGATACCGGTGAGGAATGCCCGGCATCAGTTCCCGGGGAATTCATCGTCCGGGGATATAATATCATGAAGGGTTATTATAATATGCCCGAGGCTACCTCCGAGGCCATCGATGACGATGGATGGCTTCACACGGGGGATCTGGCCACCTGCGATGAAAACGGCTATTTTAGAATCACCGGACGGATTAAAGATATGATTATCCGGGGCGGTGAAAATATTTATCCCAAAGAGATAGAAGAATTTCTCTATACCCACCCCCTGGTCAGTGATGTCCAGGTAATTGGTGTGCCCAGCAGGGAATATGGAGAGGAAATTATGGCTTATATCATTTTAAAAGAAGGAGCGGAACTTACCGAAGAAGAGGTCAAAGAATTTGTCAAAGGACATATGGCCCGGCATAAAGTTCCTAAACACATCGCTTTTATAGAGAGTTTCCCCATGACAGCCAGTGGGAAGATACAAAAATACAAACTCCGGGAAAAAGCGATTGAAGACTTAAATCTGCAGGATGACGCTTCAATAGAAACGGCCTAAAACATATGAAGGAGGAGAAAAAGCAATGAAATTCGGTTTCTCAACACTGGGTTGTCCCGGTTGGTCCTGGAGCGAAATCATCACCACAGCCTCTGACCTGGGCTATGATGGGGTAGAACTGCGGGGAATCGGAAGCGAAATGTATCTCCCCAGGGTTAAAGAATTTGCTGTGGAAAATGTACCTAACCTGCGGGCAAAGCTGCAGGAGCTGAACCTGGAGGTACCCTGCCTTACCACCAATGCCTTTCTGTTTGACCCTGAAAAAATAGAAGCTGCCCGGACAGAAGTGATAGATTATATGAATCTGGCCTCTGCAATGGAGACCCCATATATCAGAGTTCTGGGGGATGAAAATCCGGAACCCGGCCCCGTAGACGAGGCCCTGGTAGAAGAAAACCTTTCATACCTGCTGCCGCTGGCGGCGGAGAAAAATGTGACCTTACTTCTGGAAACCAACGGGGTTTATGCTGACAGCGGGAAGATAAAAACCCTGCTGGAGAAGATGAACCATCCAAATCTGGGGGTGCTGTGGGACATTCATCATCCCTACCGCTTCCACAATGAACCGGTGTCCCAGACCTACAAAGAACTGAAGCCCTGGATCAGTCATGTTCATGTAAAGGACTCCATGCTTTCCCAGGGGAATGTACTGTACCGCATGATTGGCTGTGGAGACCTGCCGGTGGCAGAAGCAGTATCGCTGCTGTCCGCTGACAGTTTCTCCGGGTACCTGGTGTTGGAATGGGTGAAGCGGTGGAATATTGACCTGGAGGAACCGGGAATTGTTTTTCCCCATTACCTCAATACAATCAAAATGATGCTGCCTGAAAAAATCAACTGATCGAGACGCACATAAAGGAGGAAAAACCGTTGCAGGAAATTCGAATACATGGTCGAGGTGGACAGGGAGTGGTAACCTTGGGTGAACTTCTGGCTAAGTCTGCCATTAAGATGGGGAAAGAAGCTCAAACCCTTCCCTTTTTTGGAGTAGAGCGCCGGGGCGCTGCGGTGAAAGCGGCCGTGCGCATAGATGATACCCCCATAAAAGTCCGTTCCCAGTCCTACAAGCCTGATTATTTGGTACTTTTACATGAAAATCTTTTGGAGATCGCATTGGCCGGCGGGAAAGCGGACCATGCGGAAATTATTGCAAATGCCGGGCAGCCCCTGCCCGTAGAGGATAAACAGTGGATTGTCAGCGCTACGGACATTGCCATCAAAAATGGACAGGTTGTAGGGGGAGAACCCTTTGTCAATGTTCCGGTGCTGGGGGCTATATGCCGCGTCCTGGGGATTCCCTTTGAAGTGCTGGAGGAAACCCTGGGGGAGCAGTGGACCGGTGCAAAATTAACGCCCAACATTGCCACCGCCCGGGAGGCGTATGATACAGTGAGAGAAGTTGAAGGGGGGCCTCAGCATGGATAAAAAAATTGTTCAACCCATATCCCGTCCTGTACAGGGAGCCTGCGGGGTGACCGGCACATGGCGGTCCCAGCGTCCCATTTTAGACACCTCCCTTTGTAACGGCTGCTTGATCTGCTGGCTCTACTGCCCGGAAGCGGCCATTTCCCGGGAGGACCGGGACATAGACTTTACGTACTGCAAGGGCTGTGGAATTTGTGCTGTGGAGTGCGGGAAGAAGGCCATCCGAATGGTTAAGGAGGAGATTAAATGAGCAAAGTATTTGGTTCCGGCAACACCGCCTGTGCCATGGCGGTAAAAGATGCCGACGTAGATTTTGTCGCTGCCTATCCCATTACTCCCCAAACGGCCGTGGCAGAGAAAATAGCAGCATATATTGCCCAGGGAATCATGGATGCCAATTATCTCCCGGTGGAATCGGAGCACAGCGCCGCCAGTGCCATTGCCGCGGCCTCCGCCGTGGGGGCCAGGGTTTTTACGGCTACCGCTTCCCAGGGCCTTCTATACATGCATGAAATTCTGCATTATGCTGCCGGGGGAAGACTGCCCCTGGTGATGGCCAATGTCAACCGGGCGGTGAATATGCCCTGGTGCCTGTATGCCGACCACCAGGACGCGGTATCCCAGCGGGATACCGGCTGGATCCAGCTTTTCGCCGCTTCCAACCAGGAAATCTACGATTCAATTCTGCTGGCTTTCAAAGTGGCGGAGGAAGTCCAGATCCCGGTGATGATAAATTATGACGGATTTCTGGTGTCCCATTCCATGATGCCTTTTGAAACCTTAGATGAAAACAAGATAAAAGAATACCTGCCTCCGTATGATCCCTCCTGGCGGCTTCATCCCCAGTGGGGAGGGACCTTTGGCAACGTGACTTTTTCTGAACAGTACGTACCCTACCGGGAAAGTCTGACCCGGGACGTGAAGCGGGCCGGAGAGCTAATCATCCGCTGCGCCAGGGAGTTTGAAGAATTAACCGGACGATGGCACGGAGGTTACTTCGATGTGTACAGGCCGGAGGACGCTTCTTTCTTTCTGCTCTCCATGGGCTCCATGGGGAAGGAGATGGAGCTGGCAGTAGACCTGCTGCGCCAGGAGGGAATCCCGGCGGCAGGGCTGCGGCTGCGGGTCTTTTGTCCTTTCCCGAAAGAAGAACTATCCGCACTGCTGCCCACTGGCACCAATCTCCTGGTATTCGACCGCAACCTGGTGTACGGTTCCGCTGCCGGGGTCCTGTTACAGGAATCCCGGGCTGCGCTGTACGACCGCCGGGATGAGATCCGAATCGCCGGAATATCTGTGGGCCTGGGGGGCGAGGACCTTCCTGCCTCGCTGCTGGCTGATAAGGCCCGGGAAATGATACAGGAGGTGAAGAAATAGCATGAAAATAAAAGACCTTTCTACCTTAGAATACATTACTCCCGGCACCGGCGCCTGTGCCGGCTGTCCCTCCACCATAGGCCTGCGCATTATCGGGAAGGCCCTGGGGGAAAATGCCATAGGGTTTTTAACCCCATCCTGTGCGGTGGCCAGTATGGGATTGACGCCTCAAACCTGTTACACCTTTCCAGCATTAAATATCTGTTTTGCCTCTGCCGGAGCTTCCGCAGGGGGGGCTGCCATGGCTTTAGATGCCCTGTACCGCAAGGGAAAACTGCAGGGGGAAAAGCCCGTGGTGTTCAACTGGGTAGGGGACGGCGGCACATACGACATAGGTTTTCAGGGCCTATCAGGCTCCGCAGAACGAAATGATGATTACATTCATTTTTGCTACAATAACGAGGCTTACTCCAATACCGGAAACCAGAGGAGCGGGGCTACCCCTCAGTTTGCCCTGACCACTACCTCCCCGACGGGTAAAGAGATCGGGCAGAAAAATATGCCGCTGCTCATGCTGGAGCACCGCCCCCCTTATGTGGCCACGGCGTCCCTGGCGTACCCCATGGACCTGTACCGCAAAGTGGAGAAGGCAAAAAATATCACCGGCTTTCGATATATAGAAATCCATATGCCCTGCTGTACCAGCTGGAGATTTCCTGCCGCCGATACCATCAAGATGAGCAAACTGGCGGTGCGGACCGGCGCCTGGCTCTTATGGGAAGGGGAATATGGAAAGCTTACCCTTAATGGAGTCACGGCCTCCCTGGCAGAGGGCAGAAGAAAACCGGCTCCCCTGGAGAACTATCTGAAACCCCAGGGCAGATTTTCCACCATGTTTAAGAGCCCGGACAAAGATAAGCACCTGGCCTTCATTGAATACAACATACACAGGGAACTGGAGTTCATGGCCGGAAGGGCAAAGTTATTAAAATAGGGGGTTTCCTCCGGGACAAGCCCGCACGGAGACTTTTGTTTTAGCATCTAGTTTGAACAGTTCCTTCTGCTAATGGGAAAGGCGCTGCCGATGTATTACATCAGCAGCGCCTTTTTTCAGTGCGCCCGGCGAAGCATGCTTATTTAGCCGGTCTTAAGTACGGTGGGAGCGAGCACCAGGGTGCTCGTAGTTTGAATAATATATTTTTATAAAAACTTTTTTAAAATCTCAACATATTCTGCAAATATTATAAGTTTTCATAATATTCCAAATTATTGTTAACTGAGGTAACCAGGTGTGTTATGATGGTTGATAAGTAAATACTTGAAAAGGAGGGTTAAGATAATGAAAGAATATACTCCTGCTGAAATTGAAAGTAAGACAGGTTTAGGTGTTTCTGAAGTAATGGATTACATTCTCGAAGGTATTCTAATTGCTGAAAGAAAGGGATGCTGCTACAGAGTCAGTGAAGATGACCTGAGCGATTTTCTAGATATGAAAGCAAAGGGCAAACTGCCCGCCAGGCCTCCTCGAAAATGTGGAGAATAATTAGACCAGCAGGTGCTCTTTTTTCGATAAAAGAGCACCTTTTTTTATGAAAAATTCTGAAATAATCCTCTCAGGTCGGGTGATATCATCCCTTTATTTTTCACATTAAAGAGGATTTGTAATAACTGAATAGAATTAATAATAAAGTAATTACAAAATGCAATAACCGGAGGTTGCCATGAATTATTATAACATAGCCATTTTAGTTGCTTTTGTATTTGTTTCGTTATTTATGGATTTTTTATATACCCCCCTTACAGGGAAAGAGTTAACCCAGGGTAGAAAGTTTTTAATTTTTATAATCGTATTTCTTATTTTTTTATTATTAATATACATTACTCCGTAGGATTTCTAAGCAAGAAAATAAAAGCACCTCTAAAAAAACTTTCGAGGTGTTTTTTCTGTGAACCTGCTTTTGACAGCTCCAAGGTCTTCTACAACAGTATATTCAATGGGTTTGCAGCGGTTGTAATAGTTTTTTGAGGGGAAAGTTTAATATGAAAATCGAGGAATGTAAAAAGGTAGAAGAAAAGCTATATGAAAGAAATATTGTCCGCTACGGTATTAACTTAAATCCGGTAGTTTCTATTTCAAGCGCAGCACTAATCATCTTATTCTCAGTTTACGCTCTGCTGAATCTAGAGCAGGCCAATCAGCTGTTTGAGCAGATGTATGATTTTATTGTCACACATCTGGACTGGGTTTTTATCATATCCAGTAACTTTTTTGTTCTGGCATGTTTATACCTGGCTTTAACCAGGTTAGGGCAGGTCCGGATTGGTGGGGTTGACTGTAAGCCGGAGTTTTCAAATTTTGCCTGGTATTCCATGTTGATTTCGGCAGGAATGGGGATTGGCCTGATGTTTTGGGCTGTGGGAGAGCCCCTGCATCATTACATGGAAGCACCGCCTGTCTTTGCGGATGCAGATCCTGCCTTCAGCGCCATGGCCACAACCTTTTATCATTGGGGGCTGCATCCCTGGGGGATTTATGCTCTTATGGCCTTAGGATTGGCGTTTTTCACCTACAACCGAAAGATGCCCCTTTCCTTAAGATCCATCTTTTATCCGCTGCTGAAAGAAAAAATATATGGAATAACCGGAGATATTATAGACATTTTGACTGTGCTGTCCGTTATGTTTGGGCTGGCTACCTCCCTGGGGCTGGGTATTCAGCAGATTAACAGCGGCCTGGATTACTTGGTGGGTATTGGTTTTAGCGTAGGCATCCAGGTAGTTTTGATAATTATAATAACCGCCATAGCAATTCTTTCAGTGATTTCCGGCATTCATAAAGGAGTCCGGCTGCTGTCTTCACTGAATATGTTCCTGGCAGCAGGGTTTATGGCGGCCATTTTTCTTTTAGGGCCTACCTCTTATATTATCCGCCTGTTTTCTAATTCTATAGGTTTATATTTCAGCAGCATTGTTCAATACTCATCTTATATTGCTATACAGGACCAGGCATGGCAGAGTAACTGGACGATATTTTATCTGGCCTGGTGGATATCCTGGTCTCCTTTTGTGGGGATGTTTATTGCCAGGATTTCCAAGGGACGGACGGTGAGAGAACTGGTGCTGGGGGTTCTGATCATCCCCTCTCTGCTTTCCTTTTTCTGGCTTTCTGTTTTAGGAGGAACAGCATTTATTGTAAATGAAAGCCTGGATGGCTCATTGTTTGCCATGGTCCAGGATAATCTTCCAACAGCCCTGTTCGAAATGATCAGCTCGTTGAATATACCTGTTCTGGCTGAGGGCGTAAGGGTTTTTCTGTTTATCCTGGCAACTCTGCTGGTAATCAATTATTTTATCACCTCTTCGGATTCCGGATCCCTGGTGGTGGACAAAATCACTTCCGGTGGGTTATTGGAGACCTCCAGAATACAGCGGGTATTTTGGGCCTGCATGGAAGGCCTGCTAGCAGCCACACTTCTCCTGATTGGAGGGGAACAGGCCCTCATGGCGCTGCAAACTGCCGTAATCAGTGTGGGACTTCCCTTTGCTTTAATTTTAACGGTTATGACTGTTTCCCTCATCAAGGGATTACAAACGGCTTATGATAAGCAGATGAGGGTGAAATATCAGCGGAAGTTTGAAAAGCTTATGGAGAGCCGGAGGTTAAATTAAATAAAAAAATTTAATAGTTTTGTTGAAGGCTAAATCATTAAAAACACTGGTTTTAAAATAATTTTTTTATTATAATAGGTAAAAGACATAAGTGACTAACCAGGAATTGAAAATGGCACCATTACACAATAACAAAGGAGTGATGAAGTTATGCCTGATAAAAGAACAATATGTTCCATGGCAGATTCCATAGTTTTTGATTTTATTCCCAAAAAAGTTGGAAACGTCATAGACCAAAATGTCGGTATATCCGAAGATATCAGAGCCGTGGTAAAGGGGATGAAGGACGAAACCTTAGTATTAACAAATAAGGGTGCCTATGTCATAAAAAAAGGTGAGTGCCATTTTTTCCCTTACAATGAAATTCTGGAGGGGAAGAATGTTTATCGAGTTTATAGAAGAGGCAGGTTCGAGGTTCCATTAAAAGGGAAGGGTAGGGTCAAACTGCCCGACGAAAGCAAAGAACCCGATTTTGGACCGGATCCTGCTGACAATGTAGTTAATTTCCCCTGGTCTAAGGTTGAGTTATTTAAAAAGGCAGAAGAGATCCTCTCTATTAATAAGGAGTTATACGATACTAAAAATGGAATAGACCGTCGCTCCAAATATGAGGAAAATGATTATATAAAGGAATTAATCACCGAAATAAAAAGCCTGAACCAACAGTTGGAAAAAATGAAGGATGAAAATAAATAAGAGGTGAAACAGCAGAGGCCTGCCCCTGGAAAACCGGGAGCAGGCTTTAGAGTAACCAGGGTAACCAAGGGGACGGTTCTTCTGGTTTTTTTTAAATGGGTGATGACTATGAAAGTAAAAAAAAATCTATCTGAGAGGCTGAGTTTTTTAGCCCTCAAGATTGGCCTGATAGTAACATTTTTTTCTCGGTTTCGACGATTGGGAGCTGCTATCCTGATGTTCATTGTCCTGGCGTCAGTGGGGTTCTGGAATTTAAATCAGGCGGTGTTTTAAGGCGAACAAAACTGCCTGTGTTCGGTCGCTGATACCCAGTTTGCCGTAAATGGAACTGATATGGTTTTTCACTGTTCCTTCGCTTAAATGCAGCCGGGAGGCAATAATATTGTTGCTCAGGCCTTCAGCCATCAGGGCTAGAATATCCAGCTCCCGGCGGGTGAGTGGTTCCACCAGGGCAGTATCATTTTCTTTCGCTTCTTCATAGGGCTGCTGTCCGGCAGCCCGGTCTATCAGGCGGGAGGCGATTTCCGGCTGCATGAAAATATCACCGCGATAAATGGCCCGAATAGACTCTGCCAGCTTTTCTGAGGGAAGGTCTTTCAAGAGGTAGGTTTTTGCCCCCGCTTTGAGCCCCTGTACGATTAATTCATCCTCCAGGAAAGTGGTCAGGATAATGATTTTCACCGAAGGATGGGCGGATGTGATGCGGCGGGTGGCTTCAACCCCGTCCATCTTCGGCATCCGTACGTCCATGAGTACCACATCCGGTGGGTTCTCCTGACAAAATTCAACGGCCTCCTGGCCGTTGGCAGCCATACCGGCAATCAAGAAATCACTTTCCAGCTCCAGAATAGTACGCAGTCCTTCCCTCATCAACGTCTGGTCATCGGTGATTAGAATATTAATCTTGCTCATGAGTTTCTCCTTCCACTTCAACTTTCACCAGGAAACCACGAGGGCTTCGGTTGATGAATTCTACGCGGGCTCCTGCCGCCACCACCCGCTCCCGAATTCCTTTCATTCCGTGGCCTTCTATGATTTCTCGGCAGCCCTGTCCATCATCTTCTACTTCCAGCACCAGAGTGCCCCCCCGCCGTGTAAGATTTACCGTAATAAGCCCGGCTTCGCTGTGGCGCAGGCTGTTAGTGATACTCTCCTGTATTACCCTGTAAAAAGGAAGTTCCAATTCCCTGGGAACAGAGGTCCCCTCTTCCAGGGATAAGTCTACATTCACCCCGCTGCCATGAAGTTCCCTGGACAGCCCTTTCAATGCGGCGTCGAACCCCAGGATGTCCAGCTCATGGGGCCGCAGTTCACTGACGGAGCGGCGTACCTCATGGAGCCCTTTCCGGGCCTGCTCCTGGCTTTTTTCCAGTTCTGCCAGCGCCCTGTCAGTATCTACAGGCATTAGTTTTTTCCCTGCCTCCAGGCCGATGATTACTGTGGTGAGGGTATGGGCCAGGGTATCGTGAATTTCCCGGGCCAGACGGTTCCTCTCTTCCATGACCGCCAACCGCTCCCGTTCCTTACTGTTCTTCAGCAGCTTTTGATACGCTTCATCCAACTCCCTCCGGGACTTTTCCAGCTCCTGGAGTGCGTTTTCCGCTCTTTCCTTTTCTTCAATCTGACGCCTGGCCAGGTAGCTAATTCCGTAACCAAAGAAAAGGAAAAGTCCGTTAATCAGAACCAGGACCAGGTTATTGACAGTGAGGGCATCCCGCCAGTAAAAACCGGCCATGCCAAAGCCAAAGTATCCCCCAATAGAGAGGAGAAAAATATTGTCTCCCACGGGGCGGGGATAGGCGATCATACTTTCTGCAATGAGAACCACCAGCAGTACACTGCCGATGGCGCTGCTGTCCAGGAATATAAAGAGATAAAGAAAAATTAGCTGCAGAAAAAGGCTGGGTTTAGAAAAATGCAGGGCTTTTCGGTCCAGGTAAAAGCTTCTGACATTGTCCACTACGAAAACCAGCAGAAGAGGCAGCAGCGGTCCTCTCAGGTCCAGGGGCTGATTGCTTATGATAATCCAGAGAGCTGAAATATAGACCCCGTACTTGGCCAGGGTCAAGACTAAGACGGTCTTTTTATCCATGAATTTTTACTATCTCCTTGTAACATTATTATTGAAATATCAGGTTAACTATCTCCAGCAGCCCTTCAGTCCAAATGATTTCCTGCTGCAGCTTTTTTGCTGTTACCTGGTACATTGATATACAGGATTTTATCTAAGCTGCTCTGTGGATACAATGGTAATATTTCTATTTAATATACAGTTTTCCTTCAAAGATAACTTTGGGGCACGGATTACCGTGCCCCGGTTTTGACTCAGAGGAATGCTAAGAATTTTCCTTATTTTTCCGACTTCCCAATATAAGCCATAATCCAACCCCAATCAGGACAATCACCCAAATGTAATTCATAATCTGCAGCGGAAAGTCCCAGCGCCAGATATCCTGAATGGTAAGCAGAGCCGCAAAGAGCATCAACCCTGCTGCCGGATACAGTGGCCAGAAGCGCTCACCATGGTCCAGTTCTCTAAACCAAAAAGTGTGCACCAGGAATACTCCCAGGAAGCTCAGCCCTAATGCCAGAAAAAAGAAGCCCGGTACAGTGTCGCTAATTATCTGCCTGCTTTGAAGAGCAGCAAAACTGCCGATTGCCAGCAGGACCATTCCGGGAATCAAGAACCCTACACTCCCATATTCTTTCCGTCCCCCCATCAATACATAAGTCAGGCAAAATCCCAGCCCCAGCAAAAGTAAAAATAGATCCCCAGGAATCACACCTAACTGAGTTAACAGAAGCGCTGTCCCGGCGGCCACAAGCAAAATGCCACCCTTTGTCGTATTTGTCATCTTTGATCCTCTCCTCCCGTTTTTCTTTTATAATAGACGAACCGGCGAGAAGTATCCAGTAACCGGAGTCATGGAGCTGGTCATGTTTTTACATGACCGGGGTAATTATTGAGTCTTTATTAAATAAAGCTCTGACACCTGTAACAAAAAAATAGAGGCGGGGCTTAGCAATTATTAACGCCTGGGGGAAACCGGTAAACTGGATCAGGAAAAACTTTTACTGATGGCGGCTTCAAGAGATTGACAATTTAAGAAGATTTAAATATTATATTAATAAGATATTATAATAATATCACTTTACTTTAAAGGAGGTTGAGCTTTACAATGTCAGGGAATGATAAAAACAGCGAAAAGCAGCTGCATGATGAGGAAATTAAGCCAAAGTCCGTTAACGGCATGCCGGTACTTCTGCTGAATATTCTGTTGAGCATTGTTGCATTGGTCTTGTTTATTTGGGGTATCCGGAGTGTAAGCGAAACCATGAATGTTCAGGGAGTTATATTTATTACTGCAGGGGCTCTTTATGCCTTTATTATCGGGCCAATTATATTTGTGGGTTTAAAAGTGCTGAAACCCAAAGAGGCCCTGGTGTTAACACTTTTTGGAAAATATTATGGCACTTTAAAGGGGGAGGGTTTTTT
>SKNC01000089.1 GCA_007120745.1 Bacillota bacterium | reverse complement strand
GACCTAAGAAATCGATTAGAGCTAACAGGAGAGGGAGAATACTTAATACCCTTTTCTGCGTAGCGTGTTTACGTTACCATATTTGCCTACAAGCCCTTGTTGACGGGATGCTTGGTTTCGGCTAGATAGCCGGAATCTCCCTCTTCAAACCTGGAAGAGGTTAAGTGGGAGTAGTTCAATTTTAAAGTAGATTTTACTCCGCATAAACTATATAATAATAAAAAAGTGCTGGAGGGATAAGATGGGAAGGATTGCGGTAATTGGTGGGGGGCCGGCAGGGCTCTTTGCCGCCCTGGAAGCAGCCGACAGGGGACACCATGTGTCTTTATATGAAAAACACCGAATTGGTGAAATTATTAAATGCGCCGAAGGGTATTTTGATACTTTAAAAATACTGGAAAAACCCGAAGAAGGAGTCCTGTTTAAAGTTCAAAATATAGTAGTGCAGATGGAAAACCAGTACAGGATAAACTGTGAAAACTTTCAGCTCTGGATGATTGACCGGGCTCAATGGCAGAGGCACCTGGGGGAAAAAGCTAGGGAACGGGGAGTAGATATTTTTGAAAAAACTAAGATTGGAAATAAAGAGTTAAAGGAACTGCAGGGGGAAAATGATTGGGTAATTGATGCCAGTGGAACTTCCTGTATCACCTCTAAACTCTATGGCTTCAGAGAGTTTTATAAAGAGAACAGCATTGCTGTACTCCAGTATGTTCTGGATGGAGATTTTAGCTATATTGGGGAGAACATTAAAGTGGGCCTGGAGCCCCATTGTATCGGTTATTACTGGATTTTCCCCCGGGGGAAGAACAGGGAAGGCCAGGAGACTGCCAATGTGGGAATTGGTTTTTTCCAGGGCAATGAGGGATTAAACCTGCGGACAGAACTGAACCGTGTGCTAAAAAAAGAGCGCCTGGAAGATTATAAAATTCTTAAAAAGACCGGAGGACGCATTCCGGTGAAAGTTCTGGAACCCCTGGTCTACGATAATATCATGCTGGCAGGGGATGCAGCTGGACTGGTTTCCCCACTTCACGCGGGGGGGATTGACCTGGCCTGTATCAGCGGAAAGGTGGCTGTCCAGGAGGCTGAAAAGGGTGGAGAGGACTATTATAAACGGCTGTGGAAGATTGTTGGGCCTAAGCTTCAGATGGAACAGGACCTGCTAGAATTTTGGAAGAAGTTGGAGTATACTGCTTTTGAGGAGATTTTTGGGATTGCCCTGGCAGAAGATAAGAAAATCACACCGGCCCTTTTGTGGAAGTACCGGGGACTTTTGGGGCGGGAGATGAATACCCTGAAAACATTCCTGGCGGGTGTAATTAAAATGGATTGGCAGGGAAGGTGCCGGGAAGGGAAAATTCCTTTTCCCTTTGTCGAATAAACTGCTCTTTTTTACGGAACGGTTTATGATTAAGCCCGATTAATTGTGCAAAAAAAGTGAGCCACAAACTCAATTCCTCGTTTAAAATATTATTGTACAATATTTTTGTGTAATCTTCTCCCAGCAAGAAAAGGAATAGAACCCCTTGTTCAGGTGAAACTACTGTACAGGGGGTATTTTTATGAAAATAGCTATTATGGGAGCCGGGTTATCGGGGCTGGCCTGCGCAGTGACTCTGGAAAGGCTGGGTGTAGAGCCGGTAATTTTTGAAAACAGGAACCGGCCGGGGGACCGTTTTGTGAACGGGGAAATATTACTTTCTGCGCTGAACCGGCCGGTAAATGACTGTATCGCCTATTTTTCGGAGGAATACAATATTTACTTAAAACCCGTGGGGAACATCCGAAAAGCGGTAATATATTCTGAAAACGAAAAAGCAGTTGTTGAAGGACACCTGGGCTTCAGCAATATTCGGGGAAGGAACCCTGATTCCTTTGATAATCAGCTGGCGGGACAGGTGAAGTCCGAAATTATTTTTAACTCCACCCGCACCTACGAGCAGCTGCTGCAGGAATATACCCACGTGGTGCTGGCCACCGGAGACGCCAGTTACGCCTCAAGGATTCAAAATTTCCAGGAGGACCTCACCGTTACTCTCAGGGGAGCTACCATGGAGGGGGACTTTGATCGCTTTACCGTGTATGCCTGGATGGATTACTACCTGTCTCCTAAGGGATACGGCTGGCTGATTCCCATCTCTGAGAAGGAGGCCAGCGTAGTAATTGGATACCCGGATTATCCGGAAAATCAAAAAACCCCCTCAGAAATTTATTGGGAAAGGTTTTATGAGAGAGTGTGCCGGGACCTGGGGCAGCACCTGAAGATTATGGACACATTTCAAGTAACCCGGTACCTTTTTGGAATCGTGGAGCGGCCCCGGCTGGGGAACACATTTTTTGTGGGCAACTGCTTTGGCTCTATCATGCCCTTTTTAGGGTTTGGTCAATTTCCCGCTATTTTAACTGGAGTATATGCTGCTTATGACCTGTGTGGGGAGGGGAACTATGAAGAGTTAACAAGGCAGCTGAGAAAAAGCTATTACAACGGCCTGGCCCTGCGCCGGGGTTTGGAAAAGCTGGATAATCCACAGCTGGACCTCATGGTAAAAAGCATGAACACTCACTGGGGAGGAAAGGTTCTAAACAGCAGTTACGACTACCTGAAATGGATTGGACTCTTTTTGCGGCCCCTGGTGGCATCGGAAGGCCGCCGGGTATAATGCTTTAATGCCGGTGGACAGCCGACCTTATATGCAGCAGCTCATGAACAGCAGCTTTTTCTTTTACATTGACCCTTTCTGTGAATTTGGAAAGAGAAAATCTATAAATTTTTCAGCGGTGGGTTGGGGCTCGTGATTGGCCAATCCCGGACGCTCATTGGCCTCGATGATGGAATAATCCCGGGCAGAAGGAGTGGATACCATAAAATCCAGCCCTACCACCGGCATAGTAAGTATACGGGCGGCTTTTTCAGAAACTTCCCTTAAGGTCTGTGATACCTGATGAGTAACATCCTGAATGGTTCCCCCCGAATGAAAATTGGAGAGCCGGGAAACATGCAGCTTTTTCCCCGGTGAAAGGACATCCTGCAGGGTACTGCCCTGTTCCCGGATGAAATCTTCGGAAGCCTCATTCAAAGGAATCCGGGACTCTCCCCGGGTGGAACGAAAAAGCTCTTCGTTTTTCTGTCGAATCAGCTTCTCCACTGAACTCCGTCCATCCCCTTCAACCCAAGGGGGGACCCGTTCTATGGCGGCCACAAACTCATAGTTTATCACAATAATTCGTAAATCATTTCCCTCCACCTGTTCTTCCAGCAGAACGTCTTTGAAGTATTTTTTGGCATAATCCACTGCTTTCCGCAGCTGTTCCTCAGTTTTTACCCCCACGGTAATTCCCTTGCCCTGCTCACCATCCAGGGGTTTAACGACGATTTTGTTCCTGCATGATGCCAGGAATGCAGATGCCTCCTGCCGGTTGTTCCAAAGAGCCTGCCGGGGGACCTTTAATCCCCCCTCCCTCAACAGCTTCAGGGTCAGGTACTTATTCTGGCATACCACAGCAGACATGGAAGGGGTCCTGTCGGTAAAGGATTCCCAACACCGTACAGACTCCCCCTGATAGGTCAGTGTAAAGTAATTAAAATGATTGTCGATAATTTCTACTTCAATTCCCCTTCGCCGGGCTTCCTCGATTAATATTTCTGCATAAATATTCACGGTTTGGGACCTCCCTGGTAAAACTCTTTATTAATGGTGTTTTTCTTCTTTACTGCAAAAACCGGAATTTTTCTAAACCCCAGGGATTTATAGAGTTTCACAGCTTTTCGGTTATCGTGTATCACCGACAGGTCCAGGTACTCCCTGCCTTTCGCCAGGAAATGCTCTGCCACTGCCCGGACCAGGGCCTGGCCCATGCCCCTGGTTCTAACCCGGGGATCTACCACCAGGCACCAGAAACTGGAACCATTATCAGGGTCGTTAAAGGCCAGTTTGTGGTCAATCCCCATGATGGTTCCAATAACTCTGCCGGGGTTCTTTTCCAGGTCTTCTGCCACGTAATAACAGAAGACCCGGGTTTTTTGGTTATTTATGATGGTTTCTTCAGGGCTTTCTATCATTCCACAATTTCTGTAAATTCTGTTTATGGCCCGGGCATCCTTTTGGTCTTTTAACAGGCGAATTCGAAACTTCCTGCTCCTGCGTTTGGGCATCCGGTAATTATAGAGCCACAACCTGAGGGTGTCGGAAGGGTCCAGGAAAAGTAGTTCCGGAGCTTTGGATAAAAGCACATGATGGTTGTGAATATAGAACGCAACATCCCTTCGGTTCTCTTTTTCCTGCTTCAGGATTTCAATGATTTTTTCATGGCTGCAGAAGGTTTGACCGAAAATAAGGTTTCCCCAGCCGCAGTCCAAAACCACGTTTTTTGACATCTTACGGGTTTTCTCCGGGGGGATTTCTTCCCCCCAGCTCTGCATGGATATATCGCTCATTCGATTCAACCGGTTGTTCACGGAAGCAGTTTTTTGGGCCATAATTTATCCCTCCATTTTTTGGAGCCAGTATTCCAGAACAGCCATCTGCCACACTTTGTTTCCACCCAGTACTGTCATCTGATCCTGGGGGCGCTCCAAAAGGGTTTTCAGGGTGTCCTGCTGGAAAACATTTCTCTGGCGGGCCCGGTGAGAGAACAGCAGGTCCCGGGCAAACTCTAAAAATTCCCCTTGAAGATATTTCAGTGCCGGCACCGGAAAATACCCTTTCTTCCGGTAAATTACTTCCCGGGGAAGGATCCTTTCAGCGGCTTTTTTTAAAATATGCTTTCCTCCCGAGGATACCTTTAATGAGGGAGGAATTTTTGCCGCCAGTTCCACCACATCATGGTCCAGAAAGGGAACCCTGGCCTCTAGACCCCAGTCCATGGTCATGTTGTCTACCCGTTTTACTGGATCGTCTACCAGCATCACTGTGCTGTCCAACCGCATGGTCTTATCCACAGGGATATCGGCTCCGGGTTTTGAAAAGTGATCCCGTACAAAATCAGTGGAGTAATCCCTGGAGGGTAGATATTCCGGGGTTAAAGTATTCAGGATTTCCGGGTGTTCCCGGTCGAAAAAAGAGTTCCGATAAAGGGTTACCGGGTCTCCCGAACCCTCCATGATTTTGGGATACCAGTGGTAGCCGGCAAATATTTCATCGGCTCCCTGTCCACACAGCACCACTTTGGTATGTTTAATCACTTCTTTGGACAGCAGGTAGAACCCTACCGCATCGTGACTGACCATGGGTTCAGACATGGCTTCCAGGCAGCGTTTTACATGGGGAAGCAGCCTGTCTGAGTCAATAAAGAATTTGCTGTGTTGGGTCTGATATTTTTTCGCAATCAAATCGCTGTATTGAAATTCATTTCCGTCTTCTCCGTTTACATTTTCAAAACCGATGGAGTATGTCCTCAGCTGAGATGGGTTCAGCTCTGCCATCATAGCAACAATCAGGCTGGAATCCAGCCCCCCGCTGAGAAGCGCCCCTACCGGCACATCGCTGACCATCCTTCTTTTTACACTTTCTCTTAACTTTAGAAGAACGGCATCTATCCATTCTTCTTCCGTCATATCCTCCTCCTGGTAATAGTGAACAGACCAGTACTGTGTAAAGCTTTTTTTGCCCCCCGGTTCCAGCACCAGGATATGTCCCGGCTCCAGCTTTCGGACATTTTTATAAATAGTATGCGGTGCCGGTACTACCGCATGAAAACTGAGATAGTAATGCAGCGCTTCGGAGGACAGGGTTCGATCAACTACCCCGGCATCATTTAACGCCTGAATATTGGAAGCAAAATAGAAATGCCCGTTGTCCTCTGTATAATAAAGGGGTTTTATGCCCAGGCGGTCTCTGCCCAAAACAAAGCGGTCATTTTTCTGGTCATGCAGGCAGAAGGCGAACATTCCGTACAGCTTTTGGACGAACAGGTCTCCCCAGCAGTGGTAAGCCTTTAACATGACTTCAGTATCAGAATTGGAACGGAACCGGTACCCCTTTTGTTCCAGCTCCTTTTTCAGCTCTTTATAGTTGTATATCATTCCGTTATAGGTAATCACCAGACCCAGCTCAGGGTCAATCATGGGCTGATTGCCTTGTTCCGATAAATCAATAATCTTCAATCGCCGGTGGCCGAAACCGTACTTTCCCTCCATCCGAATATCTTCGTTATCGGGCCCCCGGTTGGCCAGAGCCGGCAGCATAGATCGTAAATCTTCTTCCTCAACTTCTTTACCAGTACTTGAAATAGTGCCGCAAATACCGCACATTGTTAAACACATCTCTCCTTCACAAATTATTCTAACTATATTATATAAAACATTGCAGCCGTCATAAAGCCTGCTGTACCGGGATGAAACGGCCTTATATATACTAACCATCTACAAAGGGGAAGTACCCTTTCTATTTACAGAAATGTCCCGCTGCGCTGGCATATGCTCAAATATTCTTGTATTTTAAAACTTTTCAGCTTCAGCCGGTATTTCCTAAATTATTTCTAATTAATTACCGTCATTTTCTTATTACCCTGTTTTTCGTTATTTAGCCCCGGATTGGTAAAAGAAATTATGCCTTCTAGTTTCGGTGGCTAAATCCAGGCACAGCCTTTCTGGTTAATCTGCTTTCTCTGTTTTCGGTTCCGGCTTATCGATAATTCCCAGGGATATCACGTCTTCAGCCTTTATTTTAACAATTTCCTCCTCTGTTTGAACAAAAATCAGGCCGGTCAGGTTGTCCGCTTTCTTAAGGGTTCCTGATATGGATTCGTGCACATCTTCTTTTACCCGGGTTATTTCCACCACCAGGTGCTGTGCCAGCGCCTTTTCCAGCAGAAGTTGAAACTGCTCCCACTGCTGTTCATCCCACAGGGGACGGGAGTATTTTCCCTGCCGGTCCATTTTCCTGATGCGGCGGTTTACCCCCTCCCGGTGTTCCGGGAGCATCATGCGGCTGCATAAAAACTGATCCGAAAATTTTCGGTTCATGCCTCATGCCCTCCAATCTTACCGGCCCGGTCAAAAAGCTGGCTTCCCGGGGTCAGTGAGGAAGCTCTGAAAAGGCTGGTGATTCCAAAGCGTTCCCGGACCTCGTCCATGGCCCTTCCCAGCCGGACCTTTTTCTCTTTGTCCTCCAGCAGGGAAAGCTGCAGGTACCGGTCCTCCATCAACCCGGAGAGGGATACCCCCAGAGCCCGCACTGGAAGCCGGTCCCAGTGGGTATCAAAAAGCCTCAGCACCACGGGATAAATGTCCATGGTGACGGCGGTGGGTTCCGGCAGTTTTTTCTGTCGGGAAAACCCGGTGGGGTTATCAAAGTCTGCTCCCCGACAGTACAGGTTTACCACCCGGCCTACTTTCCGCAAGCCCCGGGCCCTACGGCAGACCTCTTCGGTGATTTCTAAGAGAACCACCTCAATCTTTTCTTTGCTGCTGTAATCCCGGGGCAGGGTCATGGAATGTCCCACTCCCTTGTATTTTTCCGTAGAACGGGAGTGGATATTGGAATAGTCTATGCCGTGGGCGTTCAGCCACAGGACTTCTCCATTGATCCCCCAGCGGGATTTCATTTTTTCCCGGGGCAGGGCGGCCAGGCCGCCGATGGTTTTTATCCCCAGGCGGCGCAGGTTCCGTTCCATGCGGAAACCCACCCCAAAGAGATCCCGAATTGGAAGGGGCCAGGTGAGACCAGCATAGTTTTCACAGGTCAGTTGAAAAACCCCCTGGGGGTTTTTCTTGGCAAACCGGTCGCAGGCCATCTTGGCCTGCAGGGGGTTTTCCCCTATGCCGATACGGCAGCGCACCCCGGTCTCCCTCAGGATTTCACCATTGATACGCAGGGCCATCTCCCGGGGGGGTCCGAACAGGCTTTCACAACCGGTCATGTCCAGAAACTGCTCGTCGATGGAATAAGGAGCTACCCGGTCGGTGAAGCGCTCAAAAATCTCCGTCATCTGCAGGGAAACATTGATATAGTCCTGCATATGCGGGCGGATAAAAATTACCTGGGGGCATAAGCTCCTGCATTCCCAGGCTCCCATGGCGGTTTCAATGCCGCAGGCTTTAGCCTCCCGATTGGCCGCCAGCACAATCCCCCGGCGACGCTCCGGGTCCCCGCACACTACCACCGGTTTTCCCCGCAGTGAAGGGTCTCGGGCGATCTCTACGCTGGCGTAGAAGGACTCCATATCTGCTAGAAAAATGATCCTGCGCATCCATCTCACCTCTTATGCGTACATGTGTTCGCATAAAAAGTATACTACATTTCCTGCCCCATGAAAAGTACATTTTTATGGATATTCTTCATATTTTTGTGCCATTTCTAATACTCGCTGTACATGATTTTGGGTTTCTTTAAAAGGGGGAATTCCGCCATATTGTTTTACCGCTGCGGGCCCGGCGTTATAAGCAGCTAAAGCCAGCTTCCAGTCTCCAAACTCCTGGTACATGCTGCTGAGGTATTTGGCTCCTGCCTCCAGCTGAAGTTCCGGGTTATTCTTCAGCTGTTCCGGTGAATAGCCCATCAGTGCGGCGGTAGAGGGCAGGATCTGGGTAAGCCCTATGGCCCCGGCGGAATTGCCGGCATTGGGGTCCCATCCGCTTTCCATGGTAATCAGGCCCAAAAAAATTGATTCAGGTATGTTGTATTTCTTTGCTGCAGCCGAGGCCAAATTTTCCAGATACATATAATAATTTATATCCATTACCATCCTCCGGGAATTTTAGTGATCTTTCATATTCTCACCTGTGGAAGAATTTTCTTGTGTCAACATACGAAAACGCCTCTATACATATTTTACAGGGATAATATAATATATGCGTTGTAAATTTAGAAGAAGACTTGGATCCCGGTAAAAGATTAAAATATTTTAAACAGCGATGGATCACAAAGTGCCAATCCTTGAAGGTTTTTCTGAAAATATAAAGAATAAACTAAGGAAGAAAATGATGTAGAGTTATTGAATTTTCGCCGTGCTGGTTACGGACTTTTTTGTTCAGGGGTGAATATGATGAGGCCGCTGCCTGTAGACATGGACTATGTGAAGGACATTTTAGAAAAGCTGCTCTTGATTCCCAGTCCTACCGGTTATACGGACCAGATTGTTTATTTTATGGGGGAAGAGCTTTCCCGTCTGGGGATTCCCTACCAGATGACCCGGAGGGGAGCCATTCAGGCTGAACTGCCGGGTGATCAAAAGAACCCCGCCCGGGCAATTGCAGCCCATTTGGATACTCTGGGGGCCATGGTTAAGCAGTTAAAAGATAACGGTCGACTGGAAATTGTTCCTATAGGATACTGGTCCAGCCGTTTTGCAGAAGGGGCCCGGGTTACCATTTTTACGGACCACGGGGGGAAAAGAGGGACCATCCTTCCCATAAAGGCTTCGGGGCATACCTTTCATGAAGAAATTGATAAACTTCCTGTAAGTTGGGAAAACGTGGAGGTTCGGGTGGACGAGGTTTGTAAGAACAGGAGGGACCTGGAGGAGATGGGCTTTCATGTAGGAGACTATATTGCAGTAGATTCCAATCCTCAGTTTTCAGACAACGGATTTATCAATGCCAGGCATCTGGATGACAAGGCGGGGGTGGCCCTGGTGCTGGGTGCCGCTAAAGCAGTGTGGGAGAGAGAAATCCCTTTATCAGTTACCTGCAACCTGCTTTTTACCATTTCTGAAGAAGTAGGAGTAGGGGCTTCTGCCGGGCTGCAGCAGAATGTGGCGGAGATGGTAACGGTGGATAATGCCACTCCGGCCCAGGGACAGAACTCCAGCGAATTTGGTGTAACTATTGCTCTTATGGACTCCGCAGGACCTTTTGACTATCATTTAAGCCAACGGATGATAAAACTATGTAATGAGCATGATATTTCCTGTCAGAGGGAAGTTTTTAAATACTATAAAAGTGACAGCGCCTCAGCCCTGGCTGCAGGGAACGACCTTCGTACTGCCCTGGTCTGCTTTGGTGTAGATGCATCCCACGGCTATGAGCGAACGAATTTAGATTCCCTGCGTTCTGTATCAGCGCTCTTGACCCTTTACATGCAAACCGGACTGACCTGTCCCAGGGACCGTATAAAGATAGGCCCATTAAATGGTTTCATCAGACAGCCCACTTGACATACTCCTGCAGCTAAAGCTAACGGAATTCTAGATTCAAACAGAAAGCCGCATGTTTTCCGTTACGTTTTTCGTAAAAAGATACTGCCGGTATGAAAAACCCGGCAGTATCTTTTACTCTTTTTTAAACTTTAGAGCCGCTGAATTCATGCAGTACCGGAGACCAGTAGGTTTGGGCCCATCTTTGAATACGTGGCCCAGGTGTCCACCACATGCGGAACAGTGAACTTCTGTCCGGGTCATTCCAAACTTTTTGTCTTCCCGGGTTCCCAGGTTTTCCTCGGAAACAGGCTGGTAGAAGCTGGGCCACCCTGTGCCTGAATCATATTTCTTTTGGGAAGTGAACAGGGGAGTTCCACATCCTGCACAGCAGTAAATCCCTTTTTCTTTATAGTCATGATATTCGTTTTGGAAGGGAGGTTCGGTTCCCTGTTCCCGCAAAACATGATATGATTCCGGGGATAACTCTTTCCGCCACTCCTCTTCAGATTTACTTGCCTTAAACTTCTTTTTTGACTGATCCTCTTTCATATATTTATCCTTTCTGTCAAAACATAAAAACTTTTTCATTTTCTATTATACCTTTTAATCCATATAATGATAAGGGGTTACAAGAAAGCCAGCTGAAAACCACCAGGGCCTGCCCCGGGGATAAAAGCGCTCCCATACATCCAATATTTTTTATTGACGGGCTTGCCCCGTGTGAGGGTCAACCGAACGAGCTTTCTAGCAATTTTGCAGTAACCCTGTTTATTATTTTTACAACGGTTATTCGAAACATTAAAAAGTCCATTTCAGGGACATTTTCCGGAAGAATAAATTCTGTACGGGTAATTTTCCCGTCATCGGATAAATACAGTCTCTTTTTTTTCCCTTCGTGACAGATATCCAGATAGTTTTTCCCTTTTTGTAAAGAGAACTTATTTTCGCTTTTCAGTTCCCTTTTCAAGGCAAGTTCTACTTCAGAAATTGAAAAAAACATGATTATTTTCTCTCCTTTTTATCATTTCAAGAGATTCGTCGGTCCAACTATTGACGTTTTTTTAGAATCATCTTTTGTTCATACATTTTAAAAGGCATGGGATAAAAAACCGACCTTTGTGTGCGGTCGGTTGCTGACTAAATTTGTTCATGACTGAAAAAGCCTTATCGGCCGTCTTCTCTTATAGATAATATATGAAATCTTTTTTAGATAACAATTGTTCATCAGCGCTTAGACTTTATGTGCCAGTTTCTCATTAATACTGCTGCGTTTTTGTTGGCTGTCCAGTATTAACTCCATTATCTCATCTGCAGTTTTTGCTGATTGTTCAGACAGCCTTCTTAATTTTTCTGAAATAATTGCAAGTTCCTTGTTCTGTTCTCCTGCCTCAGATGCCTCTAACGCGGTATTAAAAGCTAAAAGGTTGGTTTGCTCAGCCATAGATACTAAGGTATCGATGATAAAGGTTTTTTTATTGGTACCTTTATCTAATAAAATGGTATCTTCCACTACCTCTCTTAATTGAAACATCAAATTTTCCCTCCTTGAAAATGATTTTTCCTGCTTATACTTCATATTTTTGCGAAATATTATTCTTCTATTGGTATATCGGCAGCTCCTGGTAGAACTTTAGTACTTTATAGCAGGATTAAAAAAGCATCTCAAATAAGCTAATTAATCTTAAAGCCTCCCAGACATTAATTGTTAAAATATTTTTATTAAAAAGTTTGTTACTTTGAAAGGAATTTTTAGCTTATTAAAAGAAAGTAATTAAAATATTATTCATTAAAAATGAACATTAAGTAATAATGCTTTGAATTGATACCGGGATAGATCTTTTTTTGTTATTATATTGCCTGGTTGAGGAGGTAGGGTATGACTTCCAAGAATGCTGTTGTAATTGGTGCTGGTTTTGGTTTTCCACGAGCTGAAGATTTTGGTAGGGCCATGGGAATCTGCGCGGGGGATATCACTTTTTTTCTGGCATATGATTTGTTGAAACG